>JANOOM010000405.1:0-2436 GCA_031421335.1 Armatimonadota bacterium | reverse complement strand
GCGGGCGGGTCTTCCTGGTGGACGTCTTCAAGGGCGACGAGGCCATCGCCGACTCGGTGAACCAGCTCCTCGTCGTCGGGTTCTATCTAATCAACCTGGGCTGCATCAGCCTGATGCTGAAGATCAGCGACCCCGTCACCGACGCCCGCCAGGGAATTGAGGCGCTGGCCACCAAGATGGGACTTGTCCTGCTGGTGCTGGGCGGGATGCATTTCTTCAACTTGTTCCTGTTCAGCCGGAAACTTGTGGGGCGGGTCAACAAGGGCGGCGTCGCCTGGCACCCCGAGGGCGAAGCGCCGGCCGCCATGGCGGCGTAGGCCTGGGCCGGGGTATCAGCCCTTCCAGTGAGCGCATGAGGTTCACGACGAGGCCCGCCGGTCAGTGACCGGCGGGCCTCACTCCGTTTTGCCCTTCCCCGGCCTCCGTTTTCGGTCCCTTTCTCGTTCGGTTTCATACCGCCTCGCTTCTCGACACGCGGCGCTGCAAAACGCAGGCTTGTCGAACCGCGGCTTCCTCGCGTCGGGGTCGTCTTTGTCGTGGAGGACATCGCCGCCGCCCTGGCTCCCGCCGCCGCCCACGCCCAGACCACCCTCTCTGGCCACTATGACAAAGCCTTCAACACTCGGGCAAACCCGCTGCCTTGACAGCTACCGTCTTGTCTGCTACACTGTGCGGACATGAACAAGCCCCTGATAGACAAGATCACGCTGGTCAACCCGGCGTCGGTAGCTAAGAAGCCTGCTTCCGGGTGGCAACGCGCTCGGCTCCTCCTGCCGGTCCTCCTGTGCCTGTCGGGGGCCTGCGCACAAACCCCCAAGAGGTGGCAGGCCCATTCGCAGCTCTTGGTCCGCGCCCCCACATCGCCCGTTTCCGGCAGCCCAGTGGGCAGCGTTCCCTCCTGGGCCGACGACTCGATGGAGACCCAGATTGTCCTTCTCCAAAACACCGAGATGGCGCAGCGGACGATAGCCGTGATAAAAAATGAATCCCTGATTGCATTCAATGCAACCCCGACTGCACCCACGGAGAACGAGAACGTCATTCTTTCCCTCACGCCAGGCGATGTTCAGAAGGCTGTGAGAGCCACCAACCTGCCGGGCACCCGTATCCTAGTCATCACGGCGGAGGACAATAACCCTGAACGGGCGAGAGTCCTCGCGAACGCAGCCGCCCGCGCTTTTGTGGAATACAAGCGGGACCTCGCAACGCGGGACATGATGGGCAACCAGAGGAATCTGGAGCTTCAGGTCGCTCGCGCAGGGCGAGCGATGGACCGGGCGGAGCGGCAGGAACGTGCGTTCAGGCAAGCCAGTCCCCGACAAGACGAGGCCGCGCAGAAGAAGGCAGTGACTGGCCAGGCCACCAACGCGTCCCACCCCGACAGTGCAAGCCGCCTGAAAGAGAACACGGAGATCGCGACGGAACTTTATCGGCAGCTGGAGACGGCCCTCGAGGCGACCCGCCTGCGAAGCGGTCTCGTCTCCGGGGACGTGGTGATCGCTAAGTACGCCGATTTGCCGACGGTGCCGTCATCTTAGCGGAGTGCCATAAGCAGAAAGGCAGGGGCATTCAGCGTTATTCACTGAATTGGCTCTCCCCAGCAATCCTCCGCGTCGCGGTGCCTCTCGCTGCTTATGCTGCCCCTCTTTCGACGGGCCTTGCTGCCTTGCACTTCTACTTGGCACGGTTTGTGCATGGAAGCAGGGTATCACACAAAGCAAGCCGGGCGAAACATCCCGGCCTGAGTCAAGAGGCCCCTCGTGGAACTGCTCCCCGTCCGGCGACGCGCCTTCGCCCTGATCGCCCTTGGATTTGTTTTCCTCCCCCTTGCCCTGGTCGGCCCCCATCATCACCGGGCCTACGCCGCCATCGGCCTTTGTTTCATGATCGCGGGGGTCGCTTTAATCAAACGCAGCCGGCGCACCCCATAGGGCTGTCAACCTGGCCCACCCCATCAAAAGCGGCGGCTCCGTCCGCCTCACACCGCTAAGGAGGGCATCCATCATGCTCGTTCTCACCCGCTAGTTGAACGCTGGGACAAGGCTATCATCTGCATCGGCCCTGACATCGAGATCACGCTCGTGGAGGTGAAGGGCGACCAAGTGCGGGTCGGCGTCCAGGCCCCCCGCTCCGTCGCCGTGGACCGCACGGAGATCTGGGAGCAGAAGCAGCAGGAGAAGGCCGCCGCGCCCCCCGCCGGGGCATAGGCAGCGGCAGAGCCGGGGCGACGGAGCGGGGGGCCTGGACCGGGACAACCCCGCCGCAAGGGCCTGGCTAGATGATTTCCAAGCCAACTGTCTGGAAAGCCCCCCTGGGGCTAAGGAGCACCGATGAACACGTCATCAAACAGAGAAGCGGACAGGGCGCGCGGGGCCGTGATCTACACCCGCGTTTCGGGCGGCGAGCAGGACAAGCACGGCACCAGCCCGGAAACGC
>JANOOM010000404.1:0-3007 GCA_031421335.1 Armatimonadota bacterium | reverse complement strand
CATCTTAATTTGGGGGCTTTCGCATGGGCGGCGTTTGGTGCGCTCCCATGTTATTATAACCGATTACAAGGCGTTCGTCAACATTGACGCGCGTTCCTGTTCCTGCTACAATCGCGGTATGAGAATACTGCTGATTGTCGGTGCCTTGTGTCTATCGGGGTGGGGCCACGTCTTTGCTCAGGACGCAGTCACAGTGCCGTTTCAGTTCACCGGCAACCACATCTTCGTTTCCATCAGCATCAACGGGAAAGGCCCATTCCCGGCGGCATTCGATACCGGTGGGCTTTACCTGATCTCGCCCGAATTGTCAAAAGAACTGCATCTTGCGCCGCTCGGAACGCTGCAAGTGGGCGGCTTCGGGGAACGGATCATACCAGCGGAGTGGGCACAGGCCGACTCGGTGCAGATCGGCAGCCTGACACTGACACGCCCTAAGTTTGCCGTCGTTGATATGGGAGAGCTGCCGATCAAGTCCATCGTCGGCTACGAGCTGCTGAAAGAGTTCGTGGTCCGGGTGGACTACGACGCGCGCCTCCTGACCTTGACACGCCCCGACAAATTCGTCTACCGCGGCACTGGGGTCGTCCTCCCCCTCCGCCTGCACGGCCACATCCCCGTCGTGGAGGGCACGGCAGACGGCGTCAAGGGCCTGTTCGCCCTTGACACGGGATCGGGCAGTGCCTTGGACCTCTTCGGGCCGTTTATCCAGGCCCACGATCTGCGGCGCAAGTACGCAGCCGGGTTCACACAGGAAACGGGCATCGGCCTGGGAGGCGCCACACGGGCGCAGTTCGTCCATGTCGGGAGTCTGACGCTGGGGGCCGCTGTGGTACGGGGGGTTGAAACGCAGTTAACTGCGGATCATGGCGGGGTGTCCTCGGATACGGAGGTCGCGGGGAACATCGGGGAGACGGTGCTGGAGCAGTTCAACCTCACCTTTGACTACAAGCACGCGCGTGTGATCCTGGAAAAGAGCAAGGGGTATGGCAAAGCCGAGGATGGTCACGGAGGTCTCGGGCTGGAACCGCAGGGCCGCGCGTGGCGCGTGACCAGTGTCACGCCAGCGGGCGCGGCGGCGCAGGCGGGAATTCGGGGGGGCGACCGCGTCCTCCAGATCGAAGGCAAGGATGCCAGTCAAGCGTCCCTTTTCGCGCTTTGGGACGTCTTCCACCGCCCCATCGGTACGAAAGTGTGGCTGCTGCTACGAAAGGGTCAGCAGAAGCAGCTCGTGGCGATCACGCTGGGGAAAGTGCCGTAGAGGGGAAAATGAGGGCGCGGACGGGAGAAGAGGGCGCGGACGGGAGAAGAGGGCGCGGACGGGAGAAGAGGGCGCGGACGGGAGAAGAGGGCGCGATGAATCGCGCCCCTACGGGTTCCAGACGGAACAAGAGCGATAGCCCATCGGGGATTTGAACCACCGGTTTCCGCGCCGAGAAGCGCGGCGTCCTGGGCCGGGCTAGACGAATGGGCCGTCTTGCGGCACAGTATACCCTAAGAAAAGCGCGGCAGGAGCAGGCCGAAGAGCGTGTATAGGTTGAGTGCGATGAGGCCCGCCGCCAGCAGGCCGACGAAGAGGGGAAAGGCGCGGCGCGGCAGCAGGCCGCGCCAGCCCAGCACAAAGAAGAAGGCCAATGGGAGCAGAGCGGGATACCAGTAGCGGCCCTGGGCCTGGAAAAAGGTCAGGATGAAGCGCAGGAAGACAAGCCCGGTCAGAGCAGCGAGAACGGCGAAGGCGGCCAGCAGAACGTTCTGAGGGAGCGTCAGGGCGGCGCGCTTCCCCAGTGACCGGAGCAGACCCCCGGCGGCGGCCAGGCACAGCAGGGCCAGCAGGATATAGGGGAGCGGTGGCGTGTATCCGAGAAATGAGTACGCGCCCCGGTCATTTGGATGCAGGTGGGCGCGTGGGTCCTGACCCCAGAAGATGAGCAGCGAATCAAAGCCGCCCCAGAAGGACGCGAAGGTCCACTGGGCCACGCCGCCGAGGTAGCTGAGGATGGAGCCGCCGTAAAGCCCTCGCGCGATGTCGCCGGCCTGGGCGGTGTTGGAGAAGGCGGACACGAACAAGTGCTGGGCGAGAGGGTCGCCGTAAAGCAGTTGGTTCCGCAAAAGCCAGGGCAGGCCGATCAAAGCGCCCAGGCCGCAGGCCAGCCCGGCCGCTCGTGCCGCCGACGTGGGCGATGTCAGTTTCCGGGTCGCCAGGAGGTAGCAGAGCAGCAGGACGACCGGGAACAGCAGAAGCGTACTGGTCTTGGTCCAGATGCCCGCCCCAAGGGTCAGGCCCAGCCAGAGCGCCCAACGCTGTCTGTCTTTTGGCTCGGTCGCCGCGATCAATTTCGCCAATACGCCCAGGCCGACGGCGAACACGAGGTTCGTCAGGGCGTCGTTCGTCACCGAACCCGACAGCGCGACATTGCCGGGCAGCAGGCCCGCGGCCGTCGCCGTGCCAAGCGCCAGCCACGGCTCGCCGGGGAAGGCGGTGCGGATGCAAATAAAGACGGCGAGAATGAGCAGGGCGCCGAGCAGAATGGAGACGGCGCGGACGGCCCGCGTCGCCGCTGCATCCCCGCGTCCATGCGCTGCGAGGTAGGCGGGAGTTACCAGAGCGTAGTAAAGCGGAGGCTGATGGTTCTCGTAGCCGTGCATCACGTCCGTGAAGACCGGCATATGCCCCGCGGCCAGGGTCTGGACGTACTGCATATGTGCGTTCTCGTCCGGGTTGTGCTGCTCCGGCGTGGCGGCGGGCGTGACCACGCTATAGGCCCCCGCCAGGAGCAGGTACACCAGCAATAGCCCGGCCAGAAGCTGACGCGTCAGGCGTTCCGTCATTGCGGCTTCGCCTCCGGCAAGGCATAGACCGCCACACCATGCGCCTCGAAGAGCGGCGGCCCGGCCCCGTCCGTCAGCGCATAGACCCATTGGGTATAGCCGGGCGCGTCCGGGGGAGGCAGATTGCGCCGGTTGATGAGGATGTGTGTCACGCCGATCTTTTGCAGGGAGGCGCGCAGGT
>JANOOM010000403.1:0-11802 GCA_031421335.1 Armatimonadota bacterium | reverse complement strand
CGACATAGCCGCCCTGGCCGATGCTGACGATGGGGACGACCTTGGTGGCCTCGTCCGACGCCGGCCCCGCCGATCCGGTCAGCTTGTTGATGCCGTCGTTCAGTGGCCTCTGGAAACTCTTCACGAGGTAGCCGATGCCGGCCCCCTTGAGGACGGAGCCGAACAGGTCGGCGCGGGCCGCGCCCGCCGTCAGTGTCGCGCCCAGGATAGTTCCGGCCAGGCCGGCGGCGATGAGTTTGGTGTTTTGTGTCCGCATGATATTTCTGCTCCTTTGGTGCTCAGGATTAAGACGCCGCCAGCCGGTGCATTGTTTCCCAGCGCGCAAAAAAAGACCCCCAAGGCGTAAGCCTCGGGGGTCGTTCGTCGGGTCCTAGGGAAGACTTAGAACTTGAGCTGGAACTGGCCGACCGCGACGTTGCCGTCCGTCTTGCCGCCATTCGCCGTCGGGTCGAAGCCCGTGTTCTTGTCGTCGTAGTGGACGATCTGGTACAGCAGCTTGATGCTGGCGTTGGGGCTGATCGTGTGGCCGATGCCGATGTTGACGTAGTTCTCATCCGGGTGGCCGGCATTTGCCAGCGCGCCGCCGATGCCGCTGGTCGTGTTGTTCCGCAGGTCGTACTTGACATCCTCGTAGCCGAGATCAACGCCATAGGCGCTGGTCAGGCCGTAGGACAGACCGGCCTGGTAGCGGGTCACATGGTCATTCTGGTGCAGCGGCGAGTTGATCGGCGTGCCGTTGGCATTGGAGCCATAAGCGGCCTTGTAGAACTGGGCATCGGCGTTCAGGGTCAGCTTGGGCGTGAACGCGTACTTGAGGGACGCGACCGGGCCGCGCACGTTCGTCGGGTTGGTCCAGGCGCCGAGCCTGCCCCAGTAGCCGGGAGCCGAATATTCGGGTCCGACGTACACATAGCCGCCCTTGAGCTGGAGGCCACCGATGGCGAATGCGAGCTGGTCGTCGGTGGACTGGTAGCGATAGCCGGACCCGATGTTGGCGAAGCCATGGCCGAAGCCGTGCGCCGACACGCTATAGTTGGCATCCACCAGGATACCGCCCTTCTTGACGCCGGGGATACCGAACGGCAGGCCGCCGTTGAAGTCCACGCCGTAGACCGAGAGGCGGTTGTACTGGCCGTTGCCCTGTCCCTGCGCGGTGGACTGAGTGGACTTGTTCGGGTCCGTCACGCCGTCGAGGGCGCTCAGGCCGTTGTTGGTCCGGTTGCTCAGGCCGAAGTACTCAACCGTCGCACCAAGGACCGCGCCTTCGGGGGCGCCGAAGGTCACCCGACCACCGACTCCCTGGTCCAGTGTAGCGGCATGGTTGGCGGTGATCAGGCCGCCGGGCCGCGACTGGGTGTTGGAGAAGAAGCCGGGCGTAGGCTGCTGGAACACAGCGCCAGCGGGCGCCGGCACGGCGGCGTTGAACTGCGTGCCCTGGGAGCCGCCGTACAGCTCAGAGAACTGGATTGCGGTGTCCTTGATGGCGAACGCGTTCACATGAGCGGGGCCGAGCTTGAAGTTGACCGCGCCGCCGTCGCCGATGATGTCACCGGAGTCGGTCTGGATCAGGTTGGTGTAGATGTCGGCATCCACCTGCTTCAGCGTGTACCTGGTGTACTGGTTGCCAAAGCGGCCCACGAGCAGCTCAGCGCCGCCCAAGGGTCCGAGCTTGACGGCGGCATCCAGGTACGCCTTGTAAACGTTGGCGTACTGGTTGGCGGCGGTCAGGCTACCGGGGAGGAGGGCGGATGGGGCGGCCCCGCCGGCAGAATAGCCGGGGAAGGCGGCCGTGTTGCCGACCTGGCTCAGATAGTTGCCGAAGTCCAGATCAACGTTGGCGGTGGCCGTATCCGAGAGCTTGCCCCGGATGTTGAGCAGGATGTCGTGGTAGACGTCCGACGACTGGAGCAGCCGCTTAGAGCCGGTCAGGCCATGGACGACACCGTTCTCGTCCGTGAAAGGCTGGCCGTTGCGGCGGGTGCCGTCAGCGCGGGCGACCAGATTGACAACGCCGCTGATCTTGATGCGGCGCTGCTCGGTGGCCAAAGCGTCCACGGCACCGCTCAGGTTGTCCACGCGGGTGTTCAGCGCATTGACGCGGGCCTCAAGGCCGTCCAGGCGGGCGTTTATGGCGGCAACGTCCTGGCCGAGCCGGGTCAGCTCGGGGGCGAAGCCGTTCACCAGAGTCCGCAGGGCGTCAATGGCGGCGGCGTTGGCGGTGATGCGAGTGTCAAGGCCGGACAGGTCGGTCGTGGGCTGCTGGCGGGCGAGGAGGCGGGCGATGGCGACCGCGAACTCGTAGCGCGTCATAGGCCGGCGGCCACCGTAGGTGCCGTCCGGGTAGCCGATCACGATGCCGGCTTTCTGGAGGGTGTCCACCGACTGGTAGGCCCAGTGATCGGTGGGGACGTCAGCGAACGGGCCGCTGGCCGCCTGGGCGTGGGACACGGCGGGCATGCCAAGGAAGGCCATGCTGGCGCCGGCGAGAAGTACCAATGACTTCTTCATGGAGCGTTTCTCCTTGCGAATAGTCCGCACCCCGGTCAAATACTCGAAGCCAGAAAGAGCGATCAACGCAAATGGGCAGAGCGCGATAGGCTAACGGCCCATCCCCTCCGGTCCCTTCGTCCACAAGTATCCATGTTGCCTTGCAGGTCCGAGACAGAAGATTTCAGGTCGCCTCGCGTGTCGCGGTGCCGCCTCGCGTGGGTCGGTCCCGCTGTGGTGCGTTCGAGTGTAACACCGGATGCGTGCCGCCTCACCAACATTGGGAGGACGGCGGTGGTTTGCAGCGTTTGGGGCTGCTCCCAAACCCATGACAAGCGCAGGAAGCGTTTGTTTCAGGGTTTTGCATCATATGCCCATTTTTTTTGCAAAATAATCTTCCGCCAGCAAAAGCGCGGCATAATCGTCGTAGGGGACTTCGGGGGAGCGGAAGCTGGACGGCAGCAAGCGGCGCCATCCGGGGGCGGGGTTTTCCCGGACGAATCGCTGCCGGGCGCGGGCGGAGGTGTTGAACTCGTCCACGATGAAGAGGGGGATAAGAGGGAAGGCCGCGACCAGTGCGCGCCTCAGGGTGGCACTGTTTGTGCCGTCGCCGATGAGGATTCGGCAGACCTCAGGCCGCCGCCCCAGGACGTCGGCCACGGCCCGGACCAGCCGCTCGGTCGGCACGACGGCCCGCTCCAGGCAGCGCGGCGGGCGGGCGTCTTCTCCGGCATCATCTTCAGTAGGGCCGGCGACCACGGCGACGCCGCACTTGGCGCGTCCGGGGTCTATGGCGAGCAGGATTTCAGGCGGGGCGACGTCGGTCAAGGGAGTGGTCATTGGGGTTGACCGTCTTTCGGCGGCAGGCCATCGTTACGGGTGGGACGGGAAGAGGAGGCGCACTTCATCAACGGCTCACAGGCGGCATGGGGCTGGCTCCCTCACCGAAGATGCAACGCTGTCCAGGTCGGTCAAGGAGTCAGAAGCGGCCAGGGCCATCGGCACCTTAATGGTGATCGTCATGCGGGTCTCCCCTCCCTCATTCTTCTCCTCATTGCCGCGCCGCGCCGCTCCTGGACGGGGCGGGGGTGACGCGCAGGTCCAAACGCAGCAGGTCGGCGCTGTAGGTGTCGGCGGCGGCGGCGGCGGTGACGATGGCGCCCGGCCCGGCCTGCTGGATCTGCCGAACCAAGGCCAGCGCGGTCGGCGTGTCGATCGGCTGGCCGACCATACGCTCGCCGGACGGGGGATCGGGGCCCGGGATGATGCCCGCCGCCCGCGCCGCCGACCGGACTTCTCCGGTCAGGAACGACTGGAGGCGCTTCAAGATGACGTCATCGGGCTGCCCACCGTCAAGGAAGGCGACGGCGACGACTTTGCCCCGCGTGAAGACCAGCCCGTTGGCATAGGGCCGCAGGTCCAGCTTGACCGGCTCGCCCTTGAACGTGTTGAAGCGGGCGGTGGCAACGACGACGACGCTGGGATGGTCGGCCCCCTGGGCGGCGATGCTCTCCGAGAGGGCGTCCAGTACGGCCCCGCGCGCCTCCGCGCCGCCTTCGGCCTCGCCCGGTGCGGTGATGATGACGGCGGGCAAGTTGTCCGAACCGCCCGCGCCGCGCTGGCGGGCGGTCAGCTCGGCTTGGTCCAAGAACACGGCCAGCTCGCGCCGCAGCGACTCGGGCGGCTGGGCGGCCGACACGACGGTGCGGCCAAGCTCCTCGTCGCGCCGGAAGACCAAGGAGTGGCCCTGCGAGGCGAGGAGCAGGCCCTGCTGGGCCTTGCTCCGGCGTTCCAGCGCCTCATTCACGGTGCGGAGGCGGTCTTGCTTGATCGCAAGACCCAGCAGGGCGCGGTTCGCTTTCACGTCTTCCCGATCGGCCCGCACCACCTGGGCGGCAGCGGCCCCGTATCGGCGCTGCGCTTCCCGGACGCCCGCCTCCGCCCGCCTCAGTTGGCCGCGCGTGCTGCCGAGGTCGCTGCGGGCGGCGAGCAGCCGGCCCTCCGCAGCCGTCAGGGCGCTCTGCCGCGCTGCCAGCGCTTGGCGGCTCAGGGCGAGGGTGTTCTGGGCCGAGCCGAGCGCGGCCACGACCTTCGACAGGGCGGCCCGCGCTTGGGCGGCCTGTGCCTGGGCGTCTCGGGCCTGCCGCTGCGCTTCGCCGGCCCGGCGGCTGTCGGCCTGCGCCTGCCGCTCGGCATCAACGTTGTGCCGGGTCAGGGACCGGTTCTGGTGCTGGAGCGCATTGTTGGTGTCCAAGAGCTGCTGGCCGCGCACCAGGGCAGTGCTGAAAGTGCGGTTCAGGGCCAGAAACAGTGCAAGTGTCCCGACGGCGATCATGCCGCCCGAGACGACCGTCCACAGCATAGCGGTGTGCCGGGGGCGCAGGCCGAAGGTCGAGTGCCGCTTCTTGCCGATGTAGCTGCCCAGCCGGTCGCCCATGTAGGCGGTGACGCCGCCCATGGCGAACAGGATGCAGGCGAAAAAGACTACGGCGCCCATGATAAGACCTTACGCTGCACTTTCTAGGGGGCGAGGGCCACGCGGCTGAACCCCCGTGCTTTGGTAGAGCAACTCCCCGAGGGTAAGGGCATCCGAAAAACTCGTGGAGGCACGATGCATCGCGCTTTCTTTCCAGATCGCGCCCTTTTTCCCGCCGAATCGTGCCGTCAACGTGATGCCTTCCAGATCAGCCCCACACCGACGAACAGACCAATGATGTTCGGCAGCCAGGCCGCGAGGACGGGCGGGACGCCGCCGCCGGTGGCGAGGCTGCTCATGCTCACATAAATGACGTAGTAGCCCAGCATGATCGGCAAGGCCCAGACCGAGCCGCTGAACTTGGCGGAGCGAGGCGGGCGCAGCCCAAGCGGGGCACCGACCAGGCCGAAGATGAGGCAAGCGAACGGCAGAGAGGTTTTGAACCACAGCCCGACCTCGGCATTGCGGATCTCGCTGCTGTCGCTGCCACCGGCCTTTAGCTCGCGGATCTGCTGCCGGAGGTCATGGAAGTTGAGCGTCTCCGGGTCGCGCTGCAAGAACGTCATGTTTTCCGGCGTCCGGTTCAGATCGAAGGTGTCGAAGTGGCTGGCGGCAATGGTGGCGCCGGATGCGAGATCGGTCGTCCGCTCGTCGTAGAGCGTCCAAGTTTTGAAGCCACTCCCGTGCGCCTTCGCACGGACCGCATAGATGATCTTGCTCGGGCGTCCATCGGCATCGAAAACCGTGATCGTCACCTGCCGGAGCACTTTAGCCAGCACGTCGTAGCCGCGTTCGACGTGAATGGTCATTTGGAGTTTGCCATCCTTGCGGATCGGTGGTGGGTCGAAAGACTTAGTGGTTTCACCCAGGAGATCACTCCGGTGGGCCAGGGTGTCGGCAACACGCTGGTGTGCATAGGAGGAAATACGGTCATTGAAAACGTAGCCGACCAGACTCACAAGGAGACCCAGACCAAGGACGGGGACGATCATCCGGAGGAACGAGATGCCGCCCGCATAAAGCGCGACCGCCTCACTATCCCGTGAGAGCCGGTCGAATCCGAGCAGGGCTGCGACCATCATCCCTAAAGGGAAGGTCAAAGAGACGAAGCCAGCAAAATCCCACCCGATGAACTGCGCCACGATCCAGGTCGGCATCCCCTGCGAGACAAGGCGGAACGCGGAGACGAGCGGCCCCAGCGCAAAGAAGAGCGTCGAGAAGAGCGCGATGCTCATCAGCAGCTTGGGCACGAGGTCCAGCAGGATCAGCCGGTCCAGCAGCCTGATGTGGAATGTATTCATCCGATCAGCGTCCCGCCCGGCCCGCGCCGCATCATCATCGTGATGCTCCCGCCCAGATAATACTTCTGGGCGATGGGGTCCTGCACCAGCTCGTCGGTCGTCCCCGCCGTCTTGATCTCGCCTTCCGAGAGGATGTAAGCGCGGTCCACGATGGCGAGCATCGCGTGGACGTTGTGGTCGGTGATCAGGACGCCGATGCCCCGCGTCTTGAGTTCATCAATGATCTCTTGTAGCTCCTGGATTGCGATGGGGTCCACGCCTGTGAACGGCTCGTCGAGCAAGATAAACGAGGGCCGGGTGGCGAGGACGCGGGCGATCTCGATGCGCCGCCGCTCGCCGCCCGAGAGCGACCGGGCCAGGGTGTGGCGCCGGTCGGTCATGCTCAGGCTCTCCAAAAGATCTTCCAGTCGCGCTTTGCGCTCCTGGGCCGACAGGCCGGGCAGCATCTCCAAAACCAGCATGATGTTCTGCTCGGCCGTCAGCCCCCGGAACGCGCTCGGCTCCTGGGCCAGGTAGCCGATGCCGGCATGTGCGCGCCGGTACATGGGCAGGCGCGTGATGTCGCGGTCGTCGAGCAGGACGCGCCCGCCGTCGGGCTTGACCAGGCCGACCATCATGTAGAACGAGGTCGTCTTGCCGGCCCCGTTTGGCCCGAGGAGGCCGACGATCTCGCCGGGATTGATCTCGACCGAGACGCCATTCACGACTTTGCGGCCTTTGTACGTCTTTTGAAGATTCTCAGCGCGCAGGATTGGCATGATATAAAGTGTCCTGTTTGTCCTATTGCTGGGCGGGCGTGGCGACGATATGGGCGGGGCCGGTCTCGACGCGCGGGAACTCATCGTCGTCGCTCCTGCCCAGCAGTACTGTGGCGTGGTCGGTCGTCGTGACGGACGGGCCGGAAAGGAAGCCCGCGTTCGTCTCCACCCGAACGTGGCCGACAAAGTCTACCTCAACACCCGACGGCCGCGAGTCGTCCGCTTTATAGACCGCGAGGTCAGCCAGGATGTGGTAGGACTGACTGTTCTCAGGGTGCAAGGCGTCCGAGCGGCGTATGTCAGCGATTACCTGCGCGCCCGGCACGGGCCGCGCCGTCGCCCTGTTCAGCAAGGGCCGTCCGAACTTGCCGTTCTTGTCCTTCGGCCTTTCGGACGTGAGGGTCAGCGTCTCACAGGAAAGGTCATAGTTCTCGGACGTCAGCCGGACTTTGTCGGAGAGCTGGGACTGGGTCGGCGAAAGGTCGCTCTTTCCGGTGGTTAGATCCACCTTCCCAAAGATGGGCAGTGCTGTGGATGTGTGGGTGCCGCTTTGCACAGACAGGGTCGAAGGCGCGAGGCCAACGAGCAGCCCCGCCGTCAGCATCATCCGAAGTGCGCACAGTTTATACAAAAACATCCCCTTTTGCCCATCATCAGCCTGCGGGCGGCAGGCATTTAGAACACACCCGTCATATGGCCGGGACCTGTATGGATAGACTGTAATTTCGTATCCGCCTTGAACAGCGGCCCGTAGTAGTCCATGCCGTTTTTGCCGCCGTGGTAGTGGACATGGCCAGTCGCAACGATTTGGCTCGAACTGACATACCAGACAACTGTGTCCGCCGTCAGCAGCGTCCCTGCCTCAACCAGCGACTTGACGACCACGCCGCCGTGCCCGGTGATAACGATTGACTTCTTCGTCTCACCGCCCCGTGCCTGGGGCGCGGTCAGCACGGCGGTCGGCAGGCCCTTCTGGTACAGCCGCGCCCAGATCTTGGTCATGGTACCGTGGAAAGAACCGTCCGGCAAGAGCTGCCCGTCGGCGGCGGCGGCGCGCAAATAGTAGAGCAGCTTGTTCGCCCCAGGATACTTCGGGTCGGGCAGGGTGAGCGTTATGTCCTGACCAACGCCGCCGCCGCTCAGGTTAGCAGGTGGGGTGCCACCCTGCGGACTTTTTTTCGCGCTGGGCGCGGCCACGCCCGTCCGGCAGGCGGAGATGCAGAGCGATGCACCGGCCAGCAGCACGAGCGCGGCACGGCGGCGGACGATAGTTGAAAACATTGTTCTAATTTCCATACGCGAAACCGGCCCCCGAAGTTTAACACGAATCCGTCGCCTTTGGCAACCTGGAGACACCTCATAGACAGCGCAAAGGGGCCGGGTGTTTCACATTTCACACATTCTTAACATCCCCTTCCTTGACATCGGCCCTGATTGGCCCTATAATAGCGTGGGGAACGTTCCCCTAAGAACTGGGAGGCCGAATGGCGCGTGCAGTGGTTACCGGCGGGGCCGGCTGTTTGGGGTCGCATCTTTCCGACCGCCTTCTGGCGGAAGGCTACGACGTGGTCGCCGTGGACAACCTGGTCACGGGCAGCGAGGACAACATCGCGCACCTGCGCGGCAACCCGCGCTTCGAGTACGTCCGGCAGGACATCATCCAGCCCTACACGGTGGACGGGCCGGTGGACATGGTCTACCATTTCGCCTCCCCGGCAAGCCCGGTGGACTATCTGGAGCTGCCACTCGAAACCCTGCTGGTCGGCTCGGTCGGCACACACAACACTTTGGACCTGGCGCGGGACAAGGGTGCGCGGTTCCTGATGGCCTCCACTTCGGAAGTCTACGGCGACCCGGCCGTCCACCCGCAGCCGGAAGAGTATTTCGGCAACGTCAACCCGCACGGCACCCGCGCGGTCTACGACGAGGCCAAGCGCTACGCCGAAGCCGTGACCTTCGCCTACCGCCGCAAGTTCGGGATGGACGCCAAGATCGTTCGAATTTTCAATACCTACGGAGAGCGGATGAGAATAAACGACGGGCGGGTCGTGCCCGCCTTCATCGGCCAGGCCCTGCGGGGCGAGCCGCTGACCATCTTCGGAGACGGCAAGCAGACGCGGTCGTTCTGCTACGTTTCGGACCTGATCGACGGCATTTACAAGCTCTCCGTGTCCGAGCAGTCCGGACCGATCAACGTGGGCAACCCGGTTGAGCGCACGATGCTCGAGTTCGCTCAAGTGATTCTGAAGGCGACCGGCAGCGACAGCCCGCTCGTCCATGTCCCGCTGCCGACGGCGGACGACCCGAAGCAGCGCCGCCCAGACATCACCAAGGCCCGCGCCCTCCTCGGGTGGGAGCCGCGCGTGCCGCTGGAAGAGGGACTGAAGGGCACCATCGCGTATTTCAAGACGAAGCTCTGAAGGGCGGCATGGGGAAGGGCGGCATGGGGAAGGGCGGCATGAGGAAGGGCGGCATGAGGAAGGGCGGCATGGGGAAGGGCGCGATGAATCGCGCCCCTACACGCGCGTCGCGGTTCTGCCGATAATGGGGACAGAGAAACGGTGATCCGCGAGACCGTGTGAGGCAACCCAAACCGTGCAGTTACGCCAGGAAAATCTACAGGCCCAGGTACAGGCGCAAAGGCTCGCCCCCCATCTGATCCAAGCCAACGGCCTGCTCCAGTGTTCCACTCTGGAGCTTCAGCAGGCCATTGAGCAGGAGCAGCAGGAAAACCCCGCCCTGGAGATGCTTTCCGACGGGCCGGACCCGAGCGAGGGCGTCTGCCGTCTGTGTCCGGGCAGCCGGGTCGGGGCCTGCGCGCACTGCCCGTTCAGCCGCGACGCCCACCCGCTCTCCGAGTCCAGTCATGAAGCGCGCCGCCATGACGACGATGCCGGCCCGTCCCTGGCCGAGAGCCTGGCGGCCCTGGCCGCCCGGGGCGAGGAGACCGCCGAAGACGAGCGCCGGGCCGCGCGGGCCGAGACCGAGTTTGGGCCGGGCGGCGACGACGGCGAGTTCGACCCGCTGCTGCTGGCCCGCGCGCAGACATCGCTGGCCGAGCAGCTCCTGATGCACCTACGCGCCACTTCTCAAACGCCCGAAGACGTCCTGGTTGCCGAGTACCTCGTGGACAGCCTGAGCGAGCGCGGGTGGCTCCAGGTGGACGTGGACGAAGCGTGCGCCGTGCTGCGCCTGCCCTGCCAACTGATCATGCAGGGCATCGAGCGGCTCCAAGCCTGTGACCCGCCCGGCGTCGGCGCGCGCGACCTATGCGAGTGCCTCCTGCTCCAGTTGCGCCACCTGCGGGATGAAGGCGATGCGAAGTCCTTCGACCCGGTCGCGCTCGCCCTCCTGTCCCACCACTGGCTGCTCTTCGTCCAGCGCCGATTCGTGCAGATCGCCCGCAAGATGGACCTCCCGCCGCAGCGGATCGAGGCGGCGGCGGACTTCATCACCAAGAAGCTCAAGCCGAACCCGGCGGCGGGCTTCCGCATGCCCTGGGACCACCACCAGAACGGGCAAAGCCGCGCCATCCGCCCGGACGTCCTCGTCAAGCGCGGCGGCGTCGGCTTCACGGTCGAGGTGCTTGGCTTCGACAACACGACCTTACAGGTCAACCCCTATTATCGCGGCCTGTACGAAGCGATCCGCGAAAGTCGGCACGGCGGCGCGCCGGCGCGGGACGGAGGAGTGCGGCTGTCGGACGACCACCAGAAGCACGTCATCGCTTATGTCGAGCGCGCCAACATGTTCCTGAAGAACTTGCAGCAGCGGCGCCGCACGATCCAAAAGATCATGGCCGCCCTGATCGAGTGCCAGCAGGGCTTTCTGGAGACCGGCCAGCGGACGTTTCTGCGCCCGCTGACCCGCACCCGCTTATCGAAGATGGTGGGCATGCACGAGTCCACGGTCAGCCGCGCCCTGCTCTACAAATACGTCCAGCTCCCTTCCCAGGAGGTCGTCTCCTTCGATATCTTTTTCGGCAGCGCCGGCACCCTCAAAGGCGTCATCGCCGACCTGGTCGCCGAAGAGGAGCCGAGCCTGCCCCTGAGCGACCAGGCCATCGTGGACGCCCTGCGGGAGCGCGGCTTCACCGTCGCGCGCCGCACCGTCGTCAAGTACCGCGAGGAGATGCGGATCTGCGCGTCGTATTTGCGGCGGCGGCAGTAAGGCATTTTCACCACTCGAAAAGGGCTGGAGCTGATGAACGAACACTTTGGGCTTTTGTGTGCGGCGCGCGATCGCCCAGTACCGGCAGGAGAAGTCTCAGCAGTTGGCAAATGGCTGACCGAGACGAGGACGGTGCGCCTCGCAAAGAATCGCAGCCCCCTTGGAGTGAAGCCGGCGTCACTCCGAGGGGGCTGTTTTTCGTGGTGGCACGGCCTGGAAGCTTGGCCCGCGACCCGGCGGGACATCGGCACAAATCAGGCGATAATTTTCTTTCCGCTGATTGCTTGATTGACCGTATTCCGTGGTACAATATCTTTGAAACCGGGTCTCCCCCGGCAACCTTCCTTTGGCGCATCAGTCTGATGCCTTCCTCTGCGATTTCCTCGGCTCCTTCGGCTCTTCTCCGACGTGTTCCTCGATATGACCAGTGATGGCCTCACGCACTGCGCGGGGAGTTTCGCACTTGAAAGGAGCCATTCACTGATGGCAACCAAACTTTACGTCGGCAACCTGAGCTATCAGGCCACCGACCAGCAGCTCCATGACCTGTTCTCCGAAGCAGGCAACGTTTCCAGCGCTCAGGTCGTTACCGACCGCTACACGGGCCAGG
>JANOOM010000402.1:0-2434 GCA_031421335.1 Armatimonadota bacterium | reverse complement strand
GTCGGCGCAGCGCTGGCGCGCATGCATTTAGCGCTCGGCGGCTTTGAGATGGAGCGGCCCTACTGGCCCGGATGGGGGATGACCAGCGAGCAGGCCGAGTAAGCGTAGATCCAGTAGCCCGAGCCAGGCTGGAGAGAGCCGGTCGGCGCGAGGGGGACGTAGCCGCCCTTGCCGCCGCCCGCTGTGGGGCTGAAGCTGTAAAGCAACGAGCTGACCAGAAGCGGCGTGGCGGACACGGCGGCGGAGAAGGACAGGACGCCAGCCGCCGAGGCGACGTGGGTGGCGTTTAGGGAGACCGGGACGAGGAACGGGTCGCCGATCATGTTCCAGCCCGCCGGCAGCGCGATGGCGAAGTCCGCCGTCGGGTCGGCTGGCGTGCCGACGCTGGTGAGCGTGACAGCCTTGGGCAGATTGACAAAGTAGCTACGGCCCAGTCGGAGCGCGTCAGCCGGAGCGATCGGGGTGAAGGCGTACTGGCCCGCTGCCGCGTCTTCCGTCGCCATGCGGACGCCGGCGTAGCCGAAGAGGGTGTCTAGGGGCTGCCCGGAGTAGTCGTAGGGCACCGAGAGCATATTCAGCCCAGCGGGGAACGATGTGCCGACGGCTGTGGTGACGGTCAGCGAGGCCGTGCGCGTCTGGCCGCCGACGATGGCCGCGACCGTGACGGTGCCGGCGAGGGGCGTCCCGATGGAGAACTTCACTGACGTGGCCCCGGCGGGGACGGTGGCGCTCGCGGGGAGGATCTCGCCGGCCCCCGTCTGGGTGAGGGTGACGAGCAGGCCGCCGGGCGGCGCCGGCGCGTTCACGGTGACGGTGCCCACGGAGGGGACGCCCGCAATGACGGCGGCCGGGGCCAGAGTCAGGTTGGTCACCTGGATCGGCTGGACCGAAAGCACAGCGGTCTTGTTGAACCCATCGAGGGAAGCGGTGAGCGTGTCACTGACCGGGGCGGCGACCACGCTCGTAGTGAGCGGGAAGGTGGCTGTGGTGGCCCCCAGCGGGACGGTGACGGTGGCCGGGAGCTTGCCCGACGGGTCGCTGCTGCTGAGGGCGACGACCAGCCCGGCGGCCACGGCGACCGGGGAGTCCAGCGTCACGGTCCGGTCGGCCGGGGTGCCGCCGGTGAGAGAAGCGGGCGCGACCGAGATGGCCGTGAGGCGGGCGGCGCGGACTTCCAGCTTGGCCTTCTGGGTCAGACCGGCGAAGGTGGCCGAGATCGTCACGATCGCCGTGGTCGGCACGGCCTTGGTGGTGATGGTGAAGGTCGTGGTGGTCCCGCCGGCCGGGATGGTTGCGCTGGCCGGCACGGCGGCGGCGGCCGGGTTGTTACTGCTCAGAGCAATGATCCCGCCCCCGGCGGGGGCCGGGAGGGTCAGGGTCAGCGTGCCGGTCACGGTCTGGCCGCCGGGCAGTGTCGCCGGGGTGAGCAGCACCCGCTCCAGCTCAGGGGCGAGCACGGTCAGGGTGCCGGACGCCGTCCCGCCATTGGCGGAGGCCGTGACGGTGGCGGTGACCACCTGAGCCACGGGGACCGTTGTGACGGTGAAGACCACCGTCGTGGACCCGGCCGGGACAGAAACGCTGGCCGGCACGGGGACGGAGAGGTCGGAGCTTGTCAGCGTGACGACCAGGCCGCCCTGGGGGGCCGGGCCGATGAGCGTCACCGTGCCTTGCGATGTGCTGCCACCGCTCACGCTGGGCGGGGAAAAGGAGACCGAGGCGGGGACGATGACGACCGGGGCCGGGTCCACCTTGAGTGACACTTTCTGGGTGTCGCCCTGGTACGTCGCCGTGACGGTGACACTCGTGCCTTTCGTGGCGGTCGTGTTGATGGGGAAATCAACGGTAATCTGGCCGGCAGGGACGGTGACGGTGGGGGGGACGGGGGCCACGACGGCGTCGGTCGAGGTCACTGTGACGACCGCGCCAGCGGCCGGGGCCGGGTTGACCAGTGTCACCGTCCCCGTCGCGGTCAGCCCGCCGACGACCTCGGCCGGCGTGATCGCGAGCGAGGCCAGGAACTTACCGATGGTGCCGGGGGACGGCGCGAACAGCGGGAGCAGGCCGGTCCCGTTGAAGGACCCCCAGCCGGTCGCGTTGTCATAGCCGGTGGTGGCGTGGTAGTAGAAGTTGGTGCTGTTGTCGGCGATATCGTGGAAGCCGGAGTTGTAGTTCGCGCCCTTGCCGATCGTGTAGATCAGGGGATTCGCGAACCCAATGAGCTTGTCGCCGTTCTTCGCGCGCTGCTGGTTGGCGAGGGCGGTGAAGGCCGCCCAAAGCGGCGCGGCGACGCTGGTACCACCATAGATGACCCAATTGCCGCCGGTATAGATGGAATAGCCGGAGTTGTTCGGATCGGCGTCCAGGGAGACATCCGGCACGTTCCGCAGTGTGGAGGACAACCCGATGCCCTGCTGATAATTCGGCACGGGCC
>JANOOM010000401.1:0-2061 GCA_031421335.1 Armatimonadota bacterium | reverse complement strand
CCCCATTGCGAGGGCTGGGAATTGACGGTTCCTTCTTCACCCTTCCCTAACAGGGAAGGGTCGGCGCTCGCGCCGGGGTTAGGTCCGCAGGTCTTCCGACCCCTCGCCCTCCCCCGCCGGCTCCGCCCGGCCACCCAGATGCTCGGCGAGGAACCGTTCGGCCGCCGCGTAGAACTTGCGGCTGTTTTCGGGGCGCGCGAACCCGTGACCTTCGTCGGGGAACACCAGATACTCCACCGGCAGGCCGCCCGCGCGCATCGCCTGCACGATCTGGTCGCTCTCGGCCTGCTTGACGCGCGGGTCGTTCGCGCCCTGCGCGATCAGCAGGGGCTTGGTGATTTCGTGCGCGGAAAAGAGGGGCGAGCGCGATCGCAGGAACTCCTCCTCGTCGGGGCGGCCCATGCGCTTGTGGAACTGTGCGACGATCGGCTCCCAGTACGGTGGGATCGTTTGTAGCAGCGTCAGCAGGTTGGACGGGCCGACGATATCTACGCCGCACTTGAACTCCTCGGGCGTGAAGGCAAGGGCGGCCAGAGTCGCGTAGCCCCCATACGAGCCGCCCATGATGGCGACCCGGTCGGGGTCCGCGTATCCCATGGCGATGGCCCACGCTTTGCCGTCCAAAAGGTCCGTGTGCATGGCCGCCCCCCACTCGCGGTCCCCGGCGTTCAGGAACCTCTTGCCGTAGCCCGTCGAACCTCGGAAGTTGATCTGCAAGACCGCATAGCCCCGGTTCGCCAGCATCTGCACGGCCGCACTGTAGCCCCACAGGTCGCGCGCCCAGGGGCCGCCGTGGACCAGAAGCACCAGCGGCAGGTTTGTCGGCGCGAGGCCGGCGGGCAGGGTCAAATAGCCATGCAGGGTCAGGCCGTCGCGGGCCGGGAACTCGGCGGGCTGCATGGGGGAGAGCGTGTAGCCGTCCAAGGCGGGCTGGCTGGAGAAGAGGAAGGTCGCGGTCTTGGTCAGGCGGTCGTAGGTGTAATACGTCACCGCGCCGTCGTCTACCAGGTAGGCGATGATCCAGGTTTTGTCCGCGATATCCCGGCTGATGACCGACCAGTCGCCGTGCCGCACGGCGCTGAGGGCGGCAAAGTCTGCCTCAATAGCCGGGTCCAGGGCGGTCCACTCGCGGCGGGCGCGGACGAACTGGACGGCCTCCAGCGCGTGTGTCCTGGGGTGGTGCAGCGTCCCGCCGACGTCGTACTCGGAGTCCTCAGCGATCACGCGGCTTTCGCCGGTGTCCAGGTCCATCTCCAAAAGGCGGGAAGCGTTGGCGCCGATGCTGTGCGTGACCAGGGCGCTCTTGTCGCCCGGCGAAAAGCCGACGATGCCGCCGCCGTCCTCGTCCGGTCCCCAGGACAGGAAGACGCGCCAGGGGGCGTTGGCGTCGTCCCGGACGCGGATCTCGGTCCCGCCGTCGGGCAAAGACACCTGGGCGGCCCGCACCTGAAGGGCATTGTCGGCGGAGAAGCCGGCGACGTCGCCAGGGTTCTCAGTGTCCAGGGTGAGGACGCGCGTGGTCAGGTCCAGGCGGTAGACGTCGAACAAGCGCGGGTCGCGCGTGTTGAGGCTGACCAGCAGCACGTCCGGAAAGGCGGGGTCGGAGGCCAGCGGCTGGGCGCGAACGTTTGGGAACGGCGTCAGGTCTGCGGTCTCGCCTGTGGAAACATCGGTCTGATAGAGGTGGAAGTTCTCGTCGCCGCCCGCGTCTTGTAGATAAAGAACGTGGGCGCTGCTTTGCTGCCAGAAAAAGGCGCGGATGCCGCGCTCCCGGTCGTCGGTGACGGCGCGGTCGTCTTCCCCATTGAGCGTTCGCACCCAGACGTTCAGCACGCCGCCCGAGGGCGCGAGATAGGCCAAAAGCCTGCCGTCAGGCGAGATCTGCGGGCTTGCCTTCTCGGGGTTGCCGAACAGGACGGCGCGCGGGATCAGCGGCGGCAGGGATGCCAGGCGGGCTTCGTCAAGAGCCATAAGTGTTTCTCCTCAATGCGCTAGTTCCCCGCCTTGCGCGCCGACTCCTGCCGGATCTCCTGCCGGATGCGGAGCGGGCGGTTGAAACCG
>JANOOM010000400.1:0-6753 GCA_031421335.1 Armatimonadota bacterium | reverse complement strand
CTCGACGGTCGCGTCCACCAGGGCGAGCCAGCACGTCACGATGTCTGAACCGTCGGCTTCCGCCCAGGTCACACCGGCATCCTGATGCCAGGGGACGTTGAAAAAGCCCGCGCCTTCCCCGGTCAGCGCGGCGGGCGGCTTGGCGCGGACGTGCTGGATGGGGCTGCACAGGATCTCCGGCCCGATCAGGCTCTCGACGGCGTCCAGCAGGTTCGGGTTCCGGAGAAAGGCGAAGATGGCCGGGCCGCGCATCTGCATGATGTCCATGCCGCCGCCGATCTCGGGCGTCTGGGCGTACAGGGCGGCAAAGCGCCGCTCGAACGACTCGCCTTCGTGGAGATCGGTGATCTTGCCTTCCGCCCGCAGCGCATTGGCCCGCCGGCCGATCCACGCCTCGTATTCGCCGATAACGGGGGCAAGGTCGGCGTCCGTGACAACGTTCTCGGCGACCAAATAGCCGTCTTCGCGGAACGATCGTACCTGTGTTTCTGTCAGTTTCATGGGGCCTCTCTTGAAAAAGTCGTTGCGATCGGGTAAATTGCGATTGTAACATTATGCCGCATCTCTGCCTCCCTGCCAATGGAGTTGCTGGCCGAACCTTTATACATTTTGCTCAGTCCTAACGACTCATGAACGACCCCGCCATCACATTTCTAGCGACCACCCGCGAGCCGCGCTGCGCCGTCTCCATTGACAAGCACTTGGAAGGCTACAGCACGATCCAGTATATGTCGGCGGGGAGTGTGGCGCTGGCCTATGACGACTGTTCGTTTCTGCTGGAAGGCGCGTGGTTCTGGCCGGCATATCCCGGCCCGCGCACGCGCTTCCACGTCGCGCCGGGCCATCAAACGTGGTTCCACCGGCACGTCGGGTTCCAGGGGCCTTTGGTCCACGAGTGGGCCGCGGCGGGCCTGTGGCCGGACGGCCCGCAGCCCGCGCCGCCGGGCCGGGGATGGGCGGACTTCTTCGACGCGCTTATCGCCCAGGCCCAGCGCACGGACCGCTGGGGCCGCCTGCGGGCCGCGAACCTCCTGGAGCAGCTTCTTTTGGAACTGGCCGAGGCGCGGGCACAGCCGGCGCGCGGAGAGTCTTGGTGGCTGAACCGGGCGCTGGACGCTCTGGCCCAGGAGTTGCGGCTCCAGCCCGACTACGGCGCGCTCGCACAGGAGCTGGGGATGGGCCTGAGTACGCTGCGTCGGCGATTCAAGGCGGCGACGGGCCTGCCTCTGCACCAATACGCGCTCCAGTGCCGGATGGCGTCCGCGCGGAGCCTCCTCGGTGAGACTGACCTGCCGATCAAAGCCGTCGCCGAGCGCTTGGGATACGACAACGTGTACTTTTTCTCCCGTCAGTTCCGCCAGCATCTGCACGTCACGCCCGGCGCGTACCGTAAGAGCCGCCAAAGGTGAGAACGCTGCCGCGCCGATAAACGGTGCCACTTCTGAGTTTCGCGGATGCCACGAAAACGCCCCGGTGGGGGTAAACTCAGTGTGATGTCAAGACGCACCAGAGTTCTCCTCATTGTCGCCCTCTGCCTCGGGCTGGCGGGCGTGTTCACCTACAAGCAGATCCAGAGCGCGAATGCCGCGAGCCAGGTCCACTACCGCACGGACGTGGCCGCGACCGGCGACGTGACCGACACCGTGGAAGCAAGCGGCGTGGTCCAGCCGCTGACTACCGTGGATGTCAAGTCGCGGGCGGGCGGGCGCATGATCAAGCTGGCTGTGGACGTCGGGGCGCGTGTCAAGCCAGGGACGCTGATCGCTCGCATTGACCCCTCCGACACCCTTTCGGCCTACAACCAGGCGGAAGCCGACCTGATCACCGCCCGCGCCCGGCTGTCGCAGGCCCAGCAGCAGGCGCGGATGTCGGGGACACAGGACAGCCTTTCTGTTTCGGGCGCGCAGCAGGGGCTGAACTCGGCGCAGGCGAAGCTCTTCCAGTCAGAGCGGCTGGCCCAGGTCCAGCCCGCCCTCACCGGCAGCGCCATTTCGGAGGCTCAGGCGAGCCTCGCCGCCGCCCAGCAGCAGTACGAACAGCTCCGCGCCGCCGGCAACCCCCAGGCCCTCGCCTCGGCGCAGTCAGTCTACGCCCAGGCGCGCGCCAATGTCGCCGCCGCCGATGCCGCCTACGACCGCCAGAACTCGCTGCTGCAAAATGGCTTCGTCGCCCAGCAGGCCGTGGACACCTTCCTGGCCTCGCGCGACGTCGCCCGCGCCACATTGGCCGAAGCCCGGCAGCGGCTGCGGACCATTGGCGCCGACCAGCGGGCTTCGCTCGCGGGGGCCGCCGCCCGCGTCAGCCAAGCTCAAGGCGCCCTGCTCACGGCTCAGACCGACCGCTACGAGATCGGCACGCGCCGGCAGGACGTGACCGCCTCCCACGCGGCCCTGCTCCAAGCGCGCTTGGCCGTCCAGAACGCCCAGGCCGGCTTGATGCAGAACAGCATCCGCTTGTCCGACATCCAGGCCGCGCAGGCCGCCGTCTCCAAAGCGCAGGCGGAAGTCAACGACCGCTCCATTCAGCTTCATGACGCCACCATCTACGCGCCCCGCACCGGCATCGTCCTGCAAAAGTACGTCGAGGAAGGCACCATCATCTCGAGCGGCCAGTCGCTCTCCTCCGACGGCACCAAGATCGTGCAGATCGGCGATATCAGCACCTTGTTCATTGACGTCGGCGTGGACGAGTCCGACGTCGGCAAGATCAGCCTGGGCCAGAAAGTCAAGATCGCGCTGGACGCCGTGCCGCAGGCGAAGCCCGAAGGCCGGGTCGTTAGGATTGACCCGCAGGCCGTCAACGACCGCGATGTCACCACGGTTCACGTCCGGGTCGAGATCAAGAACCCCGACGCGGCCATCAAGCCGGGCATGAATGCGACGTGCCAGTTCATCCTGCGCGACGTACATGACGTTCTCGTGGTCCCCAGCGACGCCGTGAAAGAGGGCAGGGCCGGCGGCAACACCGTGCGCGTCCTGACAAACGACGGCAAGGTTGACGTGCGGACGGTCGAGGTGGGCGTGGTCGGCAGCGAGAAGACAGAAATCAAGAGCGGCCTGAAGCCCGGCGACAAGGTCATCCTGGGCATCATCCAGCCCGCCCCCGACGGCGGCGCGGCGGGACCGCCCGGCGGCGGGGGCGGCAAGGGCGGGCCGGGCGGCGGCCACTAGAAACTAGCTAGAAAGCAGCAAGCAGTACGATGAGTACACTCCTCAACCGGCCCGAGCCGCCGCGCGTGTCAGCGCCGCCACCGCCGGCCCGGCGTCCCGAGATGCCGCACCGGTTCCAGAAGAACCGGACGCCCGCCTTGAACCTCGGCGAGTGCGTCCACATCGCCTTGCAGGGGCTGGCCGCTAACAAGATGCGCGCCATGCTGACCATGCTCGGCATCATCATCGGAGTCGGCGCGGTCATCACCATGATCGCGGTGGGGCAGGGGGCGCGTCAAAAGACATTAGGCCAGATCCAGGCATTGGGCACGAATGTCTTGATCATCCAGTCGGGCCAGACCAAGTCCGGCGGCGTCTTCGGCGGGGCCGGCTCGTACCGGAACATCAAGTTTGAAGACCTGGACGCCATTCTCAAGAAGGCCCCCGCCGTCGCGGCCGTGTCCGGCGAGGACATCACGCAGGCGCAGGTCAAGGGCGGCGGGACGAACACGAATACGAGCGTCATCGGGGTTGGGGCGGACTACGCCGACATCCGCAACTTCGCCATCGCCGACGGCCGCTTCTTCACGCCACGCGACCTGCGCGCCCGCTCCCCCGTCTGCATTCTGGGCGCCAAGGTCGCTAATGACTTCTTCAAGGGCAAATCGGCCTTGAACCAGCGCGTCCGCATCAATTCGTCTTCCTACCGCGTGGTCGGCGTGATGGCGCGCAAGGGTCAGGTCGGGTCCCAGAACGCCGACGACCAGGTCTTCCTGCCCCTCAGCACCTTCCAGGGCAAATTAGGCCGCTGGTGGTGGCGGGGCCGGGTGGCGACGGCCGACATCCAGGCGGTCAGTGCGGACAAGATGGACGAGGCTTCCAGCCAGATCGCGGCCCTGATGCGCCAGCTCCACCATGTCAAGCCGGACCGGCCTGACGATATCACGATCAACAACCAGGCCGAGATCGCTGCTGTCGCCGAGCAGACCACGCGGACCTTCACGTTCCTGCTGGCCTCCATCGCGGGCGTCTCCTTGCTGGTGGGGGGTATCGGCATCATGAACATCATGCTCGTCTCGGTGACCGAACGGACGCGCGAGATCGGCGTCCGCAAGGCAATCGGGGCCAAGCGGCGAGACATATTATGGCAATTCCTGATCGAGAGTGTCGTCTTGTCGCTCCTCGGCGGCGTCATCGGCATCGTCCTGGGGGTCGGCGGCGCGCTGCTGCTGGGCCGCCTCAGCGCCGACTATACACCGATCCTGACGCTGCCGCCGGTCCTGCTTGCGTTTGGCTTCGCCGCCGCCGTCGGCATCTTCTTCGGCTTTTATCCGGCCCAGAAGGCTTCCCGCCTCAGCCCCATAGAAGCCCTGCGCTACGAATGATCACGCTCACCGACATCACCAAGACGTACCAGACCGGCACAATGGCGCTGACCGTCTTGAACGGGATCTCGCTGCACATCGGGGCCGGCGAGATGGTGGCGATCATGGGACCCTCGGGGTCTGGCAAGTCCACGCTGATGAACATCATCGGCTGCCTGGACCAGCCGACCTCGGGGTCCTATGCGCTGGACGGCTTTGAGGTCTCGCACCTCGAAGAAAACACGCTGGCCGAGATCCGCAACTGCACACTGGGGTTCGTCTTCCAGCAGTTCAACCTGCTCGCCCGGACCAGCGCGCTGCGGAATGTCGAGCTGCCCTTGATCTATTCCGGGGAGCGCAAGCGCGAAGAGCGTGCCCGCCGCGCCCTGGTCCGCGTGGGCTTGGCCGACCGGATGGACCACACGCCGTCCATGCTGTCGGGCGGCCAGCAGCAGCGCGTCGCCATCGCCCGTGCCATCGTCAACGACCCGCCCATTCTCTTCGGCGACGAGCCGACCGGCGCGCTAGACAGCCGGACGGGCGAGGAGATCATGGCGATCTTCCAAGCCCTCAACGATGAGGGCAAGACCGTCGTGCTGGTCACGCACGAGGAAGACATCGCTGAACATTGCAAGCGCATCCTGCGCTTCAAAGACGGCGTTATCGTGAGCGATCAGCCCGTTACAGACCGCCGCATCGCCCCCCCGCCCGCTTCGTCCGGCCTATAACCGGACACCAAGGAAAATCATCATGTCCGCCGGCCCCACCCGCGCCCTTTTTTCCTTCCGCCTCTTGCTGCTACTCTTGTTCGCTTTCGCCCCGCATTTTTGCGCCGCCGACCCCATCCGTTTGGTCATCTGGGGCATGGAGTCGAGCGCCGAGTCGAAAGACATGGACGCCAAGATCGCGATCTTCGAGCAGCGTCACCCCGACATCAAGATCTCCGCCCTGTCCATGGGGGCGGGCGCGATGAACCCGCAGAAGCTGATGACGGCGATCGTCGGCGGCGTGCCGCCGGACCTCGTCCAGCAGGACCGTTTCACCATCGGCGACTGGGCCAGCCGGGACGCCTTCCGGCCGCTCGACGATATGCTCAAAGAAGACGCCGCTTCGACCGATTCGCTCGCCATCCACCAAAAAGATTATGTCCCGGCGGCCTGGACCGAGACAGTCTACAAGGGCCACGTTTACGCCATCCCGAACGACACCGACGACCGCGTGCTTTTTTACAACCGGACGCTGTTCAAGGAAGCGGGGCTGGACCCGAACAAACCCCCGCAGACCTGGGAAGAGCTGATCGCAGACGCGAAGAAGCTGACCAAGCACTCGCCGAACGGCGGCTTCGAGCGGATGGGGTTTGTCCCCCTCTACGGGCAGGGCTGGCTCTACCTCTGGTCCTGGCAGGAGGGCGGCGAAGTCATGTCGGCGGACGGACGCCGCTGCACTTTGGGCAACCCGCAGACCGTCAAGGCGCTCTCGGCCCTCGTTTCCTGGTACGACGCACTGGGCGGGGTGGACGCCATCAACGCTTTCTCCGGCGGCTTCGGCAGTGATGCCCAGGACCCGTTTATTACGGGCAAGCTTGCGATGCGGGTCGAGGGTGACGGATTTATGAACTCGGTCGCCCGGTACAACCCGGACCTCGACTTCGCCGCCGCCCCGGTCCCCGTCCCCGCAGAGCGGCTGCACCACTCGGGGCGCTTCGCCCACGACTCCACCTGGGTGACGTGGTCCGGCGGCCACTCGTTCGCCGTCCCGCGCGGCGCGAAGCACGTCCGCGAAGCCTGGAAGTTCATGCAGTGGTTCAACTCGCCCGAGGCGTCCCTGATCGGCGCTCGGGCGCAGGCGGCTTACGCGCGCAATAAGGGCCGCTTGTACGTCCCGCCGCTGTTCGCCAATGTGCCGGCCAACAAGTTGGTTTTTGACGCCTTCAAGTCCAGCCTGCCGCCCAAGTACATCCGGGCGAAGACGGTCAGCACGGACCTGCTGCCACAGACCCGGTTCCGGCCCGTCACCTTCGTCGGCCAGCGCTTGTGGGACGAGCAGGTGCGCGCCGTGGACCGCGCCCTGCGGCACTCGCAGACGCCGCAGCAGTCGCTCGACGCTGGGCAGGTTGCCGTGCAAAGCGAGCTGGACGGCGTTTACGGCCGCGAGACGCACCCGCTGCTTGCTTCCGGCCCGGTCGCGGTCGTCGTCGGGCTGATCGTCCTGGCCGGCTTCGCCGCCCTGGGCATTGGCAC
>JANOOM010000399.1:0-8643 GCA_031421335.1 Armatimonadota bacterium | reverse complement strand
CGCGACACCCCTGCCCGCCGACGTGTCGGGCTACGCGCTCGCCATCGAGACCGGCTATCTTCCCCCGCCCCACCCGCAGATGGGCTTCTCGTATCTCCAGCAGTTCGCCGCCGTCGAAGCCGCCCACCGCGATTTCCTGCGGGCCGCCATCCAGCAGATGGGCGGGACGCCGGTCGGCCCGAACCCCGGCGGCTACCGCGCGCCGTTCGGGACGACCCTGCGCTCCATTTTGGAGACCATCCTGCTGGTCGAGGAGACCGGCGTCCGCGCCTACCTCGGCGCGGCCGGGGCGCTCACCGACTTCAAGCTGATCCAGACGGCGGCCAGCATCTACTCGACCGAGGCCCGGCACTCGTCCGTCCTGAAGCTGACCCTGATCCGGGACCCCAGCCCCACCCGGATGCCCGGCGACGCCCAGGTGACGCCGCGCCAGAAGGGCGAATACGACTTTGAATACTTCCAGACGCCCGAGCAGATCTTGAAGTCCATCCAGCCGTTCCTGGCTTAAGGGGAATGAACCATGCAGAACACAGAGCCTACCTATAAGCCTGCCTACACGCCCACCTGGATCGAGGCCGGGGCGCCGGACAGCGCATCGGTCCCGACGGCGCCCCTGGAAGACGCGGACAAAGCGCAGGCCGCCGCCCGGCGCCGGTTCCTCCGTGCGGCGGGCCGCGCCGCCGTCGGCATCGCCGGGGTCAGCGTCGCGGGCGCCGTCGCCTCGCGCGTCACCGTCCTCGGTGCCTCCAAGACGCTCACTTTCGGCGACATCCCCACGCTGGGCCTGCTGGCCCTGCCCGGCCTGAACCTCAAAGCGGACGTCAAGGTCCTCAACTACGCCCTCGCCCTGGAAGACCTGGAATCTGAGCTGTACCGGCAGTGCGTCGCCCGCCTGACGACGGGCGGATACACCCAGCAGGGCGCCCAGATCCCCGGCCTGAACCTCGACCAGTATCTGCCCGACGTTTACCACATCATGCAGTTCGCAAATGTCGAGGCCGCCCACCGCGACTTCCTGCGCGGCGCCTTGAAGCTCGACGGCATCATCCCCGGCCTGGGCATCCATGCCAAGAAGTACCAGTTCGGCGTCGAGACGATGACCCGCGAGCAGATCCTCGCCCTGCTGATTGACGTCGAGGCGACCGGCGCGGCGGCGTACCTGGGGGCGATCCCGTTCTTCCGCACCAAGATCTTCCTGACCACGGCGGCCAGCATCCTGGGGACGGAAGCGCGGCACACCGCCTGTCTCCAGGCTGTCCAAAACCGGCTGCTGACGGACAAGCTGATTTCGGACGGCACGCCCGCCCCGCCCGCGCCGCTCGCCACCATGAACAACGGCATTGATGTGCCGATGGACCCCGACGCCGTTCTGGCGAAGATCTCGCCGTTCATTGTGAGCTGAGGCCGGGGAAAATCCGGCGTTCTCCCCTTCCCGTCCGAAGGACATTCCCCTGCCGGGGGTTTCTACACCCCCGGCACCCCCCCGCTGCCCAAGTCTTTCTTCCCCCCGACACTATCCAACGAATCGTCTCAAAAAACTGGCTTCTTGTGGAACATTACGGGCATGTCATTGTCTGAGTATGCAACAGACGACGCGAACGTGTCCGCGCGCCCGGCAGCCGATGCCCGAGAGCGCCACTAAGAACGCCCCCATGCCCGCCCCCATGCCCGACCCGACACTGTTCCTGCTCCTGCTCGCCCTCGCTCTCGGCGCCGCGCTGGGGATGAGCGCCGCGCTGGGGATGGGCGCCGCCCTGCTGCATGCGCGGCGCATGGCCTCCGCTGAGGTGGCCCGGTCGGCGGCGGCCCAAGCGCGCGCCCTGGATTTCCACCGGCAGACCCTGCGGGCGGTGACGGGGGGCCGCCTGCGGCTGTGCGAACCTGCCGATGTCCCCGCCCTGCTGCGCGGGGAGCGCTTGTTGAGCCTGCCGCTTTTGGAAGCGTCGGACGTGGCCCTGTTCCGCCGCCACCTCCGCACCATCGCCGCCCATCGGGGCCTTTCTGATGGCCGCCTGGACGACCTTTGTTCGTGCGTCTCGGAGGCCGCCGCGAACGCCATCTGCCACAGCGGCGGCGGCGTCGTTCAGGTCTGGGCCGCCGACGAAGGGGTGACGGTGCTGGTCTCCGACTGCGGCGCGGGCCTCGCCCCCGATGCCCTCCTTGGGGCGGGTGAGGGGGAGCCTGGCAACACTCTTGGCCTTGGTTTCCGCTTGATGCTGGCTTTGGCGGATACAGTGGCCCTCAGCACGGGCGCGGAGGGGACCCATCTCGTGCTGACGGTCCGCATCCGGGGCATGGCGGAGGGGGTGGGGTTCATTCCACCGTCACCGAGTCCACCACTGCCTCTGTCAAGGCGCCGTTCTGGTGACTCGTCACGCACAGCCCGATCAGAATCTCGGCGGGCAGCGCCACCGTCGCCTTCCCACGCGGCTGCCAGTCGCGGCCGTCCTGCGAGACGTACCCCGTCAGCGTGTCGCCCGCCCGGACCAGGCGCACCCAGAAGGGGGCCGCCGAGCGGACCTGGTCCGTCGTCTGCGTGTCCCCATCTCCCTGCGTCCGCCACTGCATCTCCGCCCCCTTCTCCGGCGTCACTAGAACGTCGGCGAACTTCGACCCCGCCGCCGTCGAGGCGCGCACCATCACACCGACCTTCGTCCACATGTCCCGGCGCTGATACCGCACGACGCGCGCCGTGATCGAGCCGTCGCCGTGCCAGGGACGCCAAACGTAATGGAACGAGTCGGCGGCCCCGAAGATGTCCTCGCCCGCGCCGCTGATCGTCCAAGACCCGGCCGCCTCGCGCGCCATCCCGCGCACGCCCACCTTGCCGATGTCTGCCGTCCGCCAGTCGCCAGGGAGCGCGCCCGAGGCAGTGAGGGCAGGCCGAATCGCCATCTTGGCGGCGGGCTTCGCCGCCGTCTTCGCCGGGGCGCTCAAGGCCGCCGGCAGCATCAACGCCGGGGCGAGCAATGCGAGCAGTGTGTTTCTTGCCTTGGTATTCATGTCCGCCTTGTTCGACAGGCGGGTGCGCGAATCCTGCCGTCCGGGTATCATCTGGGCATGGCACGACCCGTCTTCCTGCTTTCCTGCCTCTGCTTTGCCGCGCTTCTGCCGCCCACTTCCGCGCAAACGCCGCCTGCCGACGCCTTTCAGACCCACCTCAGGGCCGGGCAAACGGCCCTGCGCGCGGGCCTGCCGACCGTCGCCGCCCGCGAGTACCGGGCCGCTGCCCGCCAACGTCCCGCCGACGCCGCCGCCCACTCGGCCCTCGCGGGCGTGCTGGAAGCGGCGGGCCGGCCCGACGAGGCTATCGCCGAGTATCGGCAGTCTCTCGCGCTGCGCCCCGGCGACGCGCCCGCTCACAATGCTCTGGCGGGCCTGCTGGAAGACCGGGGCGAAAGCATCGCCGCCCTCGCCCAGTATCAGCAGGCCGTCGCCCTATTGCCCGCCGACCCGCGCCTGCGCTTCAACCTCGCCGGCGCCCTGGCGGATATGGGCCGCCCCGCCCAGGCCGCCGCCCAGTACCGTCAGGCCCTGCGCTTGAAGCCGGACTTCGTCGAAGCCGCGACTGCCCTGCGCGCGCTGCCGGAGCTGCCGGAGGGGAAAAAAGAACAGGCCCCCCCTCCAGTCTCCCCAGTCTCAGGTTTCAATGGGGCGGGGGCGGGGGGGCTGTCCCTCGCCCGCGCGGGACGCCTGCGCGAAGCCGTCGCCGCCTTCCGCGCCACCCTCGTCCGTGACCCCGCCGACACCGCCGCCCGCCTGCACCTGGGCATCGCCCTCTACGCCGACGGTCGCCCCAGTCAGGCTCGGCAGGAATGGCAGCGCGTCTTGACCTTGGGCGACCCCGCCGCCTCGGCCCAGGCGCGCCGGCTGCTGGCCCGCTACCCCTGAGAGCCACCCGTGGAACAATCCCAAATTGTCTGTCGTCTACTAAACAATACCGAACTGACCTGCACCGAGATGGACAAAGACGAAAGGCAAACGAAAATGACACGCACTTTAAGCACCGCGTCCAAATATACGACCCTGGGCCTGCTGGCGACGCTGGCCGCCGCCGCCGCTTCTCCCGTCCTTGCCGACCCCGCCAGCCAGCAGAAGAACAAGAACCAGTGGCGCAATCTCGGCATCGCCGGAGCCGCCATCGCCGGGTATGGCCTTCTCAACCACAACACCACCGCGACCGTCCTAGGTGCGGCGGGCGCGGCCTACTCGGCCAACCGCTACGAGCACGACCGCCAAAGCCAGTCTCAGAACAGCAGCAACCGCTACGACTACCGCCACTACCACCGCAACGACAACAATGGCGGCGGGTACTACAACAAAAACGGCAGCTACGACAACAACGGCGGCCAGTGGCGCAACGACTATAACAGCAACAACGGCTACGATAATCGTGGCAACGACGACAACCAGCACCAGAATAACGACCACCACGATAACGGCCGACACCGGGGCTGGGCCAAGCACCACAACCGGAAAGACGACAACGACCGGGACTGATGGCGCATGACATCGGACCAGAACACAGAAGGGCCTGCCGCGCGGCAGGCCCTTCCTGCGTCGCCCCGGCCCGGATGGAAAGTGGCCCTGATGTGGTATAGTTGCGTACATCCTGCGGCGCTGGAGGACAGGAACAGGAGGGTGCGATGAAAGAAGAGGGCGCGCTGAATCGCGCCCCCGCACGGACGGCGTTCGGTCCCTCTTGTCCGCTCTGCTGCCGCTTCTGCACCCCTGGAGACCCGCCCATGACACTGCCGTCCCGCTTGTGCTTCCTGCTCCCGCTTTTCCTGCTCTTTTCCTCCCTTCCCTTTGCCCGCGCCGCACCCAAGCCCGCCCCCGACGACCTGCTCTCGCCTGCCGGGTGGCACCTCGACGCGCCGCATCCCGGCGACGCCGCGCTGGAAATGATCCAGCTCACCGACGGCGACCCGCCCCTGCTGCGCGTCACCGTCAAGACGCCCTCGACCCCGTACTATCTGGTCCAGCTCGTCCGCGACATCCCCGCCGTCATCCCCGAAGGCCACCGCGTCCGCCTCTCCTTCTGGGCGCGCTCGCCCACCCGCAGCCCGGTCCGCGCCTCGATCGAGCGCAATGGGCCGCCCTACGACCTGACGGCGGAGCGCACCCTGACCCTGACGCCGGCGTGGCAGAAGGACGCCGCCGAGGCTGTCGCGCCCGGCTACGGCCTCAACGCCCACTTCCAGATGGGCCAGCAGGCCGGTGTCGTGGAGCTGATGCAGATCAAAGTCACCGACGAGGGCCTGGACCCGGCCCGCGCCGCCGCCTTGGCCGCCCTCCAGCCCGCCGCCGTCCAGGCGCGCATCGAGAAGTACCGCAAAGGCACGCTGACGGTTCGTGTTGTGGATAGCCAGGGGAAACCCGTGCCCGGCGTCTCCGTCCGGCTGGCCCAGACGCGCCATGCCTTCCTGTTTGGGTGCAACCTTTTCGGGTTGAACCCCGCCGACACGTCGCCCGCTCAGACCGCATACCAGCAGGAGTTCACCGGCCTGTTCAACTATGCCACCATCCCCTTTTACTGGGGCGCCTTCGAGCAGACGCCGGGCAAGCTGGATAACGCCCGGCTCCAAACGATGGCCGCGTGGGGTGTCGCCCACAAACTCGTCGTCAAGGGCCACCCGCTGGTCTGGCACGAGGTCTGGCCCACCTGGGCGCCGACGGACCCTGACGCTGCTATTCCCCTGCTCCATGCCCGCGTGTCCGACCTCATCCCCCGCTACAAAGACACCATCCACATCTGGGACGTGCTCAACGAGGCCAACGGCGCGTCGGGCCAGAAGCCCCCGAACGGCGAAAGCAACTGGATCAAGCGCGACGGGGCCGCCGCCGTGGTCGGGACTGCCCTGGGCTGGGCGCGCGCCGCCGGGAGGAGCCTGCCGGAGACGTTTCTTTACAACGACTACAACATCGGGGCGGACAACGTTGCCCTCCTGACCCGGCTCCAAAAGGACGGCAAACTGCCCGACGCCATCGGGCTCCAGTCGCACATGCACGGCGGCGAGTGGCCGCTTTCCAAGGTCTGGGGGATCTGCCAGACCTTCGCCCAGTTCGGCCGGCCGATCCACTTCACCGAGGCGACGGTGATCAGCGGCCCGCACCGGGACAACCCGGCCAATGCCACGCTCACCGGCTGGGACACGACGTCCGCAGGCGAAGCGAGGCAGGCCGACTACGTCGCGCAGTTCTACACCGCCTTGTTCAGCCACCCGTCCGTCCGCGCCATCACCTGGTGGGACTTCAGCGACTTGAACGCCTGGCAGGGCGCCCCGGCGGGCCTGGTGCGGAAGGACATGTCCCCCAAGCCCGCCTACACGCGCCTGCTCGGCCTGATCCACAAACAGTGGTGGACGACCGACACGGGGAGACCGAACGTGCGGGGGGCACTGACGCGGCGCGTCTTCTACGGGGATTATCAGGTCACGGTCACGGACGCGCGGGGTCGGTCGGTGACGCGGGCCGTTTCCTTCCCCGAGTCCGCCCCGCCGCTCGTGGTTACGGTGCGGGTGCCGTGAGAGGCCGGCCCTCCGAGAGCATCTCCCGGAACGCTCGTGCCGCCCGGCTCTCAAACGCGCCGCGCCGGGAAAGCCGGTGCAGGGGGCGGGGCAAGGCGAGATCGGACAAGGGCAGCAGGGCCAGCCTGCCGGTTTCAAGTTCCAGGCCGACGGCGAGCCGGGACACGACGGCCAGGCCCGCCCCCGCCGCGACGGCGCGCTTGATGGCCTCCGTGCTGCCGAGCGACATCAAGGGCCGGGCGGTCAAGCCATGGGCGGCCAGGGCGCGTTCCAGCACGGCGCGCGTCCCCGAGCCAGGCTCGCGCAGGATCAGCGGCTCCCGGAGGAACCGCGCCGCCGTGACGCCGGATTCGGCGAGTAACGGATGGCCGGGTGGGGCAATGGCGACCAGCTCATCGTGGGCGAAAACGGCCGCGTCGAGGTCGGGGTCCTCGGCGAAGCCTTCGGTCAAGGCGAGGTCCAGCCCGCCGTCGCGCAGCATCTGCTGGACAGTCTCAGTGTTCGCGATCGTCAAGGTCAGCGCGATCTGGGGGTGGCGGCGGCTGTATTCGGCCAGCAGTTCGGGCATGAGATAGGCGCCGACGGTCAAGCTCGCCCCCAGTGTCAGGCCGCCGCGCGCGAGGCCGTGCAGCTCCCCCATCGCCTGCTCGGCCTCGCGCTCCAGGGCGGACAAGCGGCGGACATAGCCGAGCAGGAGGTCCCCGGCGCTGGTCAAGCGGACGCCTCGGGGCAGGCGGTCAAAGAGCCGTGCCTTCAGCGAAGCTTCCAGAACGGACAACTGCTTGGAGACGGCGGGCTGGCTGATGCAGAGCCGGTTCGCGCCCCGGCTGACGCTGCCCTCTTCTGCGACGGCGAGAAAGATCATCAAGTGATTGTAGTTCATTCGGTCTCCGTGCAGCTATCAGTGTTTGGTATGCGTAATATAAATAACATGTCTTTGTATTATACCTATCGACCGCGTATAATAGCGATATGAACAGCAACACACTCGCGCCCGCCGCCGGAAGCGCCGCCCGCCTCCCTTGGACGCCGCGCTTGGTCTTCTTCCTGGCGGCGGCGTTCTGCCTTTCGCCGTGGGCCTCGCCGCCCATCGCACTGGCGCTCGGGCTGGCGCTGGCCCTGACGCTGGGGAACCCGTACCACGACCTGAGTAAGAATGCCTCCAAGTGGCTGCTGCAAGGGTGTGTCGTACTGCTGGGCTTCGGCATGAACCTGGCCGTCGTGCTGAAAGCGGGGGCGAATGGGGCGGGCTTCGCGGCGGGCAGCATTGGCTTCACTTTCCTGCTAGGCTTCTGGCTGCGCGGGCGGCTGGGGATCGGCGCGAAGACGTCCACCCTGATCTCGGCGGGCACGGCCATCTGCGGCGGGTCGGCCATCGCGGCCGTCGGGTCGGTCATCGGGGCTGCCGAGGGGGATATGACGGTGGCGATGGGGACGGTCTTCGTGCTGAACGCCGTCGCGCTGTTCGTGTTTCCGGTCATCGGGCACGCGTTTAGCCTGTCGCCGACGCAGTTCGGGACCTGGGCGGGCGTCGCCATCCATGACGTGTCTTCGGTCGTCGGCGCGGCCTCGCGCTACGGGGGCGGGGCGCTGGAAACGGCGACAGCCGTGAAGCTCGCGCGCGCTTTGTGGATCATCCCGGTCTCCCTCGCCGCCGCCTTCGCCTTCAAGCGCAGTGCCGCGCCGGGAGAAGCGGCGGGCCGCGTGCAGATCCCCTGGTTCATCGGCCTGTTCGTGCTGGCCTCGGTCGCCCGGACGTTCCTGCCCAATGTGGCCGCGTCGGCGCCCGTCCTCACGCACGCGGCGACGGTGGGCCTGACGGTGACGCTGTTTTTAATCGGGGCGGGCCTGTCGCGGACGATGCTGCGGTCGGTGGGCTGGAAGCCGATGGCGCAAGGCGTCCTGCTGTGGCTGTCCATCAGTGCCGGGTCCCTGTGGGTGGTGGTGCGGCTGGTTCGGTGAGGGACCGAGGGTGTAGAAACCCCCGGCAGGAAAAAGGGGCGATAGGAAAAAGGGGCGATAGGAAAAAGGGGCGATAGGAAAAAGGGGCGATAGGAAAAAAGGGCGCGATGAATCGCGCCCCTACCTCTTTTGCACCAGCAGGACGCCCGCG
>JANOOM010000398.1:0-2658 GCA_031421335.1 Armatimonadota bacterium | reverse complement strand
CCCCGCAGGCGGTCCACTTCCGAGATCTCCATCAGGGTGGCTCCTCAGTGGCGCGCGGGCTGCAAAAGTGCTACTTGCGCTTGGGTGTGGTGGCGGCGGCGACGGCGGCCGTCTTGACGTCGTCCTTATGACGGGCCTTATGGCGCTCTTCGGAGCGCTTCTGGGTGCGGCGCAGTTCTTTGGCGCGGATTCGCATGGTTAATTCACCTCCTCACGGTGTTGTTTCACGATAACATCCCCATCCATTCGGGGCCGGCTCATCAAGTGACTTCTTTCAGCAGTTGGCGCAGGCGTGCCTCGTCCACAGCGTACTCGAACAGGAACTTGCCATTCAGCGTGACCACCGGGATCTGCTCACCGTATTCGGCCAGCAAAGTGGGGTCGTCCTGGATGTTGACCTCTTCCAAGGCGAACGGCTGCTGCTTTTGGACGCGCTGCAAAACGCGCACGGCGTCGTCGCAGAGGTGGCAGCCCGGTTTGGTGTAAACGGTGACTTGGGCCATGATGCTTGCCGCATTATAGCTTATCGCCGCCCGAATGTCAACAAAGCATCCCGCTAAGGGGGCGATTGCATATAGCCGTCAAGGCAGGCACGGGAAGGGCAGGCACGGGAAGGGCAGGCACGGGGGCCTGCCCCTACGGATCACGAGGCGCGTAGGGGCAACCCCCCGTGGTTGCCCTGCCTTCGTGGCTGCCCTGCCTTCGTGGTTGCCCTGCCTTCGTGCCTGCCCTGCCTTCGTGCCTGCCCTGCCTTCGTGGCTGCCCTCTATATGCGATTGCCTTGCCGCGTCAAGGCCGCGCGGCGTCGTACTTGCGGAGCAGGTCGGTCAGGGCCTCCCGCAGCAGGTACGACTCGCGCTGCCCTTGCCGCTCGGCCAGCGCCTTCAGCTTCTTCAGCCCTGCCGACGGGTAGTAGCAGGACTTCAGCACCATCTCCTCATTTGACGGCAGCGCCACTTGGTCCCGCCCGCCTTCCTTCGCCGACAGCAAGGCGGCGTCGGCGGCGTTCAGCAGCGACTGCACTTCCTTGGCGTCGCGCGGCGAATGCGCCACCCCTGCCGTGATCGTCACCCGCCGGCCGTCCCCGAGGGCGAAGTCGCTCTGGGAGACCGCCCCGCGCAGCCGCTCCACCTGCAAAAACGCCTGCTCCAGCGTGACGTCCGGCAGGACCAGCGCGAACTCGTCGCCCGAGACCCGGTACGCCGTCCCCAGCCCCGACCCGCGCAGCAGGCCCGCCAGGTGTTGCAGCGTTCGGTCCCCCTCGGCGTGGCCGCTCTGGTCGTTGATCTCCTGGAAGAAGTCAACGTCAACCAGGGCCACGGCGAACGGTGCGTGCCGCCCCAGCCGCTCCGTCAGCTCTTCCTCCATCACCACGCGCCCCGGCAGATCCGTCAGAACATCGTTCGGTCGGTTCATGTGTGGCCTCCTGTAAATACCTTTTGCATATATGTTGCTATATATATACGCGCGTATCACATAGATTTTCTGCTGGGAGCGAGTATACTAAAAGCCATGATCGTTTTAGTCCCCGAACACCTGCGCGACGAACTGCTCGGCCCCGCCCGCGAGGCCGCGCCACAGGCTGAACTCCTCCCCTACGACGAGACCGGGGCGCTGCCTGATGGCCTGGACCGAGCCGTCGCCGTGCTGCGCTGGGTGGCGGGGAAGGAGTTCGCGCGCATCGTGCCTTTGGCGCCGCAGGTGCGCTGGCTGCACACGGCCAGCGCCGGCGTGGACCACGTCCTGACGCCCGATATTCGCGCGAAGGCTGGCCTCCTCGTCACCGACTCGGGGCCGGCCTTCGAGATCGCCCTCTCCGAGTTCGTCCTGGCCTGGATGCTGCTCGTCGCCCGCGGCCTGCCTGCGCTCATGGAGAACCAGCGCGCGCACAAGTGGCAGTCCGTCCCGCAGTTCGAGCTGCACGGCAAAACCGTCGGCATCATCGGCCTGGGGCCGATCGGGCGCGGCACGGCCCGGCTCACGAAAGCCTTCGGGATGAGGACGCTGGGCCTGCGCCGCGTGTCGGCACCGGTCGAGGGAGTGGATGAGGTCTTGACGGGGCCGGAGGGGCTGGCCCATCTTCTCGCGTCGAGCGACTTCGTGGTCATCGCCGCCGCCCTGACCGGCGAGACAAATGCATTGATCGGGTCAGACCAGCTCGCCAGAATGAGGCCGAACGCCTGGCTGATCAACATCGCCCGCGGCGGCCTGGTAGACGAACCCGCCTTGATCGCTGCCCTGCAAACGGGCCAAATCACCGGGGCCTGCCTGGACGTCTTCGCCCAAGAGCCTCTGCCCGAGGGCAGCCCCCTGTGGGACCTGCCCAACGTCCATATCGCCCCGCACAACTCGCCCGGCTGGGACCCGAACCTGCGCGCTCGCCAAAGGGCTATCTTCCTGGACAATCTGGCCCGCTTCACGCGCGGCGAGGCCCTGACGAATGTGGTGGACATCACACGCGGCTACTAAGCGAGGGACACCGAAGAACGCGGGCGGTTGAAACCGCGCCAACAAAGGCACAAAGTCCACCTGCGTGGACTAAGATCTCCGATCTTATAATCTTAACCTGCGAAGGCAGGTTTTGTGAACTTGTTGGCGCGGTTTCAACCGCCCTCGTTCTTCGGTGTCCCTCGCTTAGTAGCCGCGTGTGATGTCCAC
>JANOOM010000397.1:0-12535 GCA_031421335.1 Armatimonadota bacterium | reverse complement strand
GCAGGAGAATTGGCTGCGGGTGATGGAGGGGGCCGGTCCACTTTGACTGGTCAGGACGCAGAAGGATAAGGACAAGAGTAAGGGGGGAAAGGAGGGCGGAGGAAGGAGGGCGGAGGGCGGAGGAAGGAGGGCGCGATGAATCGTGCCCCTACAAGGACCCACCAGGATAACGTAGGGGCGAACGTGGTGTTCGCCCTCCTTACCCTATCCCTCCTCCTTCCCCCCCTCCTCTGTCTGCGGCCCCCAGACGCGCCCCTACGGCCGCAGCGCCTCGTGGAACTGCCGCTGGGACACCCAGCGCGTCTGATATGTCACCCAGTCCTGGCGGTGCGCCTTGTAAACGGGGTCGTCCGCCAGCCGGCCCGGCGGCGTGTTGTAAGCCGGGCGAGAGTGCGAGGGCAGTGGCAAGACCGTCCGCGAGAAGCCCGTGTTGAAGTCGCCGTCCTTCACCCAGCCATCACCGATGAGAACATAGTCGCGCGTCCAGCCCGCAGGTGGCGGCGGCGGAGCGGCAAACCGCAGGACCATCTCGTCGCCCGCGTTCATGATGACGTAGCGATCGTCGGTGCGCGCAAGCAGGGGGCGCACGTCGCCGTAGCGCGTGTAGTAGCCCGCCAGGTCAAGCCACTGCGGGCCGGTCTGAGCCAGGTGCGCGTAGTCGGGGACCTCGGGAGACGAGTGGCCCGCCTGGTGCGTCGCCGAGAAGCCCCGGTAGCGCAGGGTCGCTTCGCTCGCGGCCAGCACTTGCTGCTTGAGCGTCGCTTGGGGCAGGGCCTGGGCGGACCCCAGGAAGTCCCAATAGATCTCCATGTTGGTTCTGAGGCGGACCGAGCGCGGCTGGCCCGGCTGGAACAGGCCTGAGAGGGGGATGAGCACGGTCTTGTTCTTGCCCTCGGGGAAGCCCAGATGAGGCATCGCGGCCTTCCAGCCGCCTCGACCGTCGGGGACCTCCAGGCTCAGGTCGTGCGGCGGGTCGTGATGGCCCACTCCTAGCGCGACGTTGATGGAGCTGTCAGTGGGGTGAATCCAGCCGATGCCCACCAGCCACGTTCTTCCGGCCTTCGGGGTCGGGCCGAGGTCGAGCGTCACCCAGTGGTCGCGCGTCACGCCCTGGTACTGGCCCAGGCCGAACGTGTCCAGATACCGCCCGTCGCGCGCCCGAACGATGTCGGTCACATCCTGCCCCCTGTCGTCGGTGGCCCGGACGGCGGGCGACGGCGGGGTCATGGCATTCACAGCCAGCGGGGGTGGGGGGATGGAGAAGCGCTCGTCCACGTTCACTTCCAAACCGACGGGGTGGTCCACGGTCATCAGCTTGACCTCATCGAAGAAGTGTGTTTCCCACAGGTCCGCCGTGATCCGAAGATTATAATAGCCGTCCCGCGCCTGAAGCTGGTCGCCCCGGACTTTGACCCAGTCGCGCGTCTGCACCACGCCCGCCGTGTCCTGGGCGTTGATCCGCAGGCCGAGTGGCGAACGCCAGATGAAGTCGGTGACGAACTTCATGCCCCCCTCAGCGTTCGCCCCCGTGCCGTCGTCGGCAAAAAGCCAAGGGCAGGAGCCTTTCAGCCGCTCGGGCGCTTCGGCCAGTTGGTTGGCCTTCAGCTCGAACTCGCCCTGCGGGCTGCCGTTCGGCCAGACGATGCGGATGCTGTTGGCGCGCTTGTCGTCGCCCAGCCCGAAATGCGTGACCGGGCCGGACACGAGCTGCGTCTCGAACAGCAGCCCGGCCCGCAGGCCGATCTCGCCGCCGACCCCATAAGTGTTGTTGCGCTTGTCGCCCTGTGAGGCGGCATGGAGGCGCACCTCCTGCCAGGCGTAGTCTTTGCCGCCCGTGTTGACCAGCCGGATCGGCTGGCCCTGGGCATTCAGCCCGATCAAGTCCAGCCGGCCTTTAACGGCCTGCGCGTCCGCGCTGACGCCGCCGGCTTCGGCGGTGATAGTCGTCGGCGCGAGTTTCCCCAGCGCGTCGCCCAAAAAGACCTGGCTGACCTGCGGCCCCGACACGATCAGGTCTAAGGCGCCGTTGTTGTCCAGGTCGGCCCACTGGAGCCGCGCGCTGGCGGCGGGTTTGGAGGCATGTCCCAAGTCGGCCGCCTCCCAGCCGCCGCCGTCGGCGCGGCGGGACAACTGCCGGACCGCGCCGCCCGCCGTCAGGATAACAACGTCCTGCGTGCCGTCCTGGTCGGGGTCGGCGGCGGACAGGGCGGCGACCCTGCCCACATCGGCGGGGAGCGGCCAGGGGGCGAAGACGCCCGCCCGCTTGTTCTGCAAAACGACCAGCTTCCCCTGGCCATCGACGAAGGCCGCGTCGGGCAGCCCGTCGCCGTCGAAGTCGGCCCACGCCCACTGCGTCAGCCCCGACCTCGCCGGCCCGAACGGGTGCAGGACGGCCCAGGTTCCGTCGCCGTTGTTGCGGAGCACGGTGGGCGGGCCGCTTGATGTCCCCAACACCAGGTCGAGCTGCCCACCCGTCACGATATCCGCCGCCCAGACGCCGACATAGGCGCCGCCGACAATGCTCGGGGGCAGTTTCGATGCGGCCGTCACGTTTGTAAACGTCCCGCCCGCCCCCTGCTGGTACAAGCGCAGGCCGCCCGCGCCCGCGCAGGCGAGGTCCATCAGGCCCGTATTGCGGCCGTCAAAGGCGGCGATGCCATCAGGGCTTGGCGGCGCGGCTTTCGGGCCGCCCGGAAAGGGAACTGAGGCGCTGCCGACGCGCACTTCTTTTCCATCCGCCACCAGCAGCGCCGGCGTGTCGCCCCCACTCAGCAGCACCGTCCGCGCCCACGCCCACGGGCCAGGCGCGGGGGGGGTGAGCGGCTGCGGTGTGAATTTCAGAGCCACGTCGGGCGCGGCGGGCGTCGGGGACGGCGAGGGAAGGCTGACGAAGTGATCTAAGGGCGTCCCAAGCGTCCCGGCCGCGCCGCCGATGGCCGCCGCATCGTTCTGGTATTGGGTGGTCTCTTTGAGTAGGTTCTGGAGGAACTGCAAGGGCAGTGCCGCTTGGCGGGGGGCCGGACCGGCGACCGCCGTCTGTGCCTGTTTCAGATAGTCTTTCACCTCCGGCGACCAGGCGGCGGAGTGGGCTGCGAGCCGTGCCACCACGCGCCGCGCTGTGCTTGCGTCGCCGGCCTTGGCAGCGGGGATGGCGGCTTCGAGTTCGGCGAACAGGTTGTCCGGGGCGGCCGCATAAATGGCCTGGAGCTGCTCACGCATCTTCGCGTCGGCCTCCGGTCCGGCCTGCTGCTCCAAAGCCTTGACCAGCGCGTAGCGCACTTTCAGGTCACTGGGGTCCAGGCCGATCGCCTTCTGGTAGGCGGAGACCGCCTCGTCGTAACGCCCGTTCTGGATAGCCAGCAGGCCAAACAGGGACGCGATTTGGGCGTTCTTGGGCGCGAGGTCTTGCGCCTTCTCCAAGGCTTTGCGCGCCTCGTCTGGGCTGTTATGGCGCAGATAGTACAGCCCCAGGTCGGCCCAGGCGGCCGGCTCCTGCGCGCTGATCTGGGTCGCCGAAGTCAGACCGGACAGGGCGTGCCCGTCGTCGCCGACTTGAAGCGCGATGACGCCGGTGTAGAAGGCCGAGACCATGTCGCGGTAGTTGTCACCGCCCGAATAGCCGCGCTTCCAGACGAAGAAGCCGCTGACGGCGACGAGAAAGACAGCCGGGATGACAAAGAAGAGGGTGCGGCGCAGCCGCTGGGAAGCGGAAAGGAGAGACATAATCGTTATGATACCTGAAAGCACCGGCGCGCGAACTCGTCCAAATGCGCGCTGATCTCGGCATGACATTCCAGCAGGCCCAGGTGCCCGCATTCCGCGATCAAAACGAGGTGCGGATGCTGGAGCCGGGCGGCCATCGCCCGCTGGATGTCGGGCGGCGCGTTCCGGTCGGAGAGGCCCGCCAGCAGCAGTGTCGGGACGAGGATGTCCTTCATGGCTGCGCGGGCATCGAAGGCGAAGCAGGCCAAAGCGCCCGCGCCCGCCGCGCGCATGGAAAAGGAAGCGCACCGCCAGGCCAGCAGGTCGTCCTGCCCCCGGCTGTCGTGCCCGACGTGCGTGCCGAACATCAGGGCGGCATGGACGCACCCCATCTGCCGGCACAAGCGCGCGAACGCCTCGAAGGGGCGTGGGACGCGGATCATCGCCCGCGCGAACGGCTCCCAGAACCAGGAGCGCATGGGGACGAGAAGACTCCGGCCACGCATCGTTTCCAGCATCGGGGTGTCCGTCCCGCCCACCAGGGCCAGGCCGCGCACGCGCGCCATGTGCGCGGGGAAGCGCTGGGCGAACAAGGGCAGCAGCATCGCCCCGACCGAGTGGCCCACCAGCACGCAGCCCGACGGATGCCGGCCAGCGTCTGTGGCGTCGAACACGGCGGCCAGGTCGTCGGCCAGGGCTTCCATCGAATAATCCCCATCGGCGGGCGCCTCGGACCGGCCCATACCGCGCATGTCCCAGACGATGACGCGGAACTCCCCGGCCAGCGCCTTCTTCTGGTAGTACCAGGTGTCGTGGGTGAGGGACCAGCCGTGCGAAAGCAGCAGGGCGGGCGCGTCGTCCGGCCCGAACTGCTCCCATTCCAGCGCGACCCCATTGCGTCCCGACGCCGCCCCACGCCGGGCGGGGACGAGCCGCTTCGGCTCGTCGGGGTCAACCCGGCGCAGATAGCGCATCCACCAGCGGCCGGTCAGAACCAGGCCCGCCAGAGCCAGCCGCTCCCAGCGGACGGGGCGGCGGCCCCGTGCGGCGCGTGCGGCCTCCACGATCCCGGCGAAAAGGCCGGCGAGGGCGGGGAGGGAGAAGATAAGGGACAAGATGCCGATCCACATAGAAGTTAGGTCGCCCTCATCACCGCCCCGAAGATGACCACCAGCCCCAGGTCGAAGACCAGCCCGTGCCACAAGATCGGCACGATGATCGAGCGCGTTTGCCGGTACAGCCAGGCGAAGAAGACGCCCGCCGCGACGACCGCCAGCACCGTCGCTTCCGCCCAGCCGGGGCGCAGCAGCAGGCGCAGCACGAGGTAGTGCCACGTCCCAAAGGCGAACGCCGTCCAGACCGCCCCCGCCGTCCAGACCGCCTCGCTCGTCCCGCGCAGCTCGTTCAAGACGACGCCGCGCCAGAACAGCTCTTCTAAGATGGCGTTCACTGCGACGAAATAGACGCCGAACGGCAGCATCCAGGCGGCGTGGAAGCCGCGCCTGGTCACGAGGGAGGGGATGTCAGGAGCATCTAAAACCCGCTCGCCGATCTCGGCATAGCCCAGCAGCGAGAGCGGGACCACGCAGACCAGAGCGGCCAGTAGGGCCGCCCACTGCGGGCCTGTGGGCCAGCGGACGGCCCCGCGCCACAGCCGGTTCCCCCACACGACGGCCGGAAGCAGGCAGCAGCCGTGATAAAGAAAGAAGGTCCACAGAATGCTGTCCAGCCGGTACATCCCCAGCCAGACGGCCGGCAGCGGCAGCAGCGTGAGCAGGACGACGACGGCCAGGCGAGGCGGGGCGTGATGGACGGGCAGGAGCATGACGGCGATACCATAGCACTTTGCGGGGAGCGCTGTCAAGGGAACTCCGCCCCCACTGCGTCTGTTAAATAAGAAGCAAATGTGAGAATTTTAGACGAGAGGCCATCCTGTGACTACCCCTAATGTAACCCCTGACGCGAGCGAGCCGCGAAACGTCGTAATCATCGGCTCCGGCCCCGCTGGCCTGACGGCGGCGATCTATGCCGCCCGCGCCAACTTGAATCCACTCGTGATCGAGGGTGGGGCGCCCAACCTGCCCGGCGGTCAGCTCATGATCACCTCGGACGTCGAGAACTTTCCCGGCTTCGCCCACGGAATTATGGGGCCGGACCTGATGGACCAGATGCGCCAGCAGGCCGCCCGCGTCGGCGCCGAATTCCTGACCGAGAACGTCAGCGCCGTGGACTTTTCGAGTCGCCCCTTCCACATCCAGACCGATGACGGCAAGGAGTTCTGGGCAAAGACCGCCATCATCACGACCGGTGCCACGGCAAAGTGGCTGGGCCTGCCCACCGAGACCGCTTTGTACGGCAAGGGCGTGTCCGCCTGTGCCACCTGTGATGGCTTTTTCTTCCGTGGCCGCGAGGTCGTCGTGGTCGGCGGCGGCGACACGGCCCTAGAGGAAGCGAACTATCTGAGCCGCATGGCCTCTAAAGTGACCGTCGTGCATCGCCGGGACACCCTGCGTGCCTCCCAGATCATGCAGAAGCGGGCGATGGATAACCCCAAGATCCACTTCGTCTGGGACAGTGCAATCAAGGCGATCCACGACCCCGCCGCGGGTAAAGTGACAGGTCTGACCCTGCACAACCTGAAGACCGACGAGGAGAGCTTCCTGCCCACCGACGGCGTCTTCATCGCCATCGGCCACACGCCGAACACCAAGCTCTTTGAGGGGCACCTGGCGATGGACCCGCAGGGCTACGTCATCACCACGCCGGGCCGCCCCCTGACCAGCGTGGCGGGCGTCTTCGCAGCCGGCGACGTCCAGGACACCGAATACAAGCAGGCCATCACGGCGGCGGGGACAGGCTGCCAGGCCGCCATGGATGCCGAGCGCTTCCTGGAAGAGCAGGAGCAGGGCGAGTAGAGGGCGAGGACGGACGGGCCGGGCGCACACTGCGCCCGGCCTTTTTATCGCAGTCCGGCAGGAAACCGCGCCCCGCCCGCCGAAACCCTTCCCCATGACCCAAACTCTGGAACAGTACCGGGCGGCGACGGGGCCGCTGCCGGAGACCATCAAGCGCTGGCACCTGCACGGGGCGGGCCTGGAATCGCTGCGGGAGGCGACCGTCGCCCTGCCCGCCCACGGCCCGGACGAGCTGCTGGTGCGGCACGACGCCTGCGGCATCTGCTTCTCCGACATCAAGATCATCAACCTCGGCCCGCAGCACCCGCGTTTGCAGGGGCGGGACATGGACGCGCACCCGGTCGTCATGGGGCACGAGGTCGCCCTGACCGTGGCTGGGGTAGGGGACAACCTCACAAGCCAGTTTGAGATCGGGCAGCGGTTCATCGTGCAGGCCGACGTGTATTACAAGGGCGCGAACCCCGCCTATGGCTACCAGCTCGATGGCGGCATGGCCCAATATGGCGTGGTGACGAAAGAAGTCCTGCAAGGCGACGAGGGTTGCTATCTGCTGCCCCTGGCAGAAAGCACCGGCTATGTGGAGGCCGCCCTGGTGGAGCCGTGGGCCTGCGTCGTGGCGGCCTACGAGTACCCGTACCGCGATGGGCTTCTGGACGGGGGGCGGCTGCTGGTCGTTCAGGTCAATCCCGCCCTAAACGGCGATGCGGCGGCGCTCATGGTCCCCGGCCATCGGCCCGCTTCCGTCGAGATGGTGAGCGGCATGGCCAGGGCGGACTTCGCCGCGCTCCGGCAGCAAAAGACGGGCGGGCGCGGCTTCGATGACATCGTCGTCTACGGCACGCCCGAACCCGAAGTTCTGGCCCGGATCACGGCCTGCCTCGGGCCGCGCGGTGTCCTCAACCTGGTACGAGACCGGCCTCTGCTCGGCACGGTCCCCGTGGATATCGGGCGGGTGCATTACGAGCAGCATTTGTTCATCTCCACCGATGACCCCGCCCTGGTAGGTGGTGCCTACGCCCGCAACACGCGCCGGGACTTACTGCCGGGCGGCAAGGTCTGGCTGGCCGGGGCGGGCGGACCGATGGGGCAGATGCACCTGCAGCGGGCCGTCATGCTGGACGCGCCGCCCGCGCTCATCGTCGTCAGTGACCGGCACGACGACCGCCTGGAGCGCATACGGGAGCGGTTCGGCGCGCTGATGCGGGGGCGCGGGATCGAGCTGGTCCTGCTGAACGCGGGCAAAGGCGATGACCCCGCCGCCTATGGGCCGTTCGACGATATCCTCAGCATGGTGCCGAGTGCCGAACTCATCGCCCACTCCATCCCGCATCTGGCCGAAAATGGCGTTTATAACATCTTCGCGGGCGTCGCCAAGGGCGTCACGGCCGAGCTGGATTTGGGGACGATCCTGGCGAAGAACCAGAGGCTGGTCGGCACGTCCGGGTCGAGCATCGCCGACCTGCGGCACACCCTGGACCTGGTCGAATCGGGCGGCCTATCTACAAACGCGAGCCTCGCCGCCATCGGCGGGTTGGAGGCGTTCCGGGACGGACTCGCCGCCGTCAAGGGCGGCAAATATCCCGGCAAGACGGTGATCTTCCCGCACATCGCCAATCTGCCGCTGCTCTCCGTCGAAGAACTCAAAACGCAAATGCCGAACGTCTACGCGAAGCTGCGAGACGGCGCGTTCTGGACACGCGAAGCGGAAGACGAACTGCTCCGCGAGAAATTAGGGTAACTCCATGCGTCTGCTCAATAAATCCGCCATCGTCACCGGCGCGGCCCAGGGTCTGGGCGAGGCCCTCGCCCGCCGCCTGGCCGTCGAGGGCTGCGACGTGCTGCTCGCCGACATCAACCTGGACAAAGCGCGCCAAGCCGCCGACTCCATCGAGCGCGACACGGGCCGGCGGACCGGCGCGACCCAGACGAACGTTGCCAGCGAATCCGATGCCCAGGCGATGGTGGACGAGGCCGTTAGCGCCTTCGGCAAGCTGGACATTCTGGTCGCCAACGCCGGCATCGTCCGCGCCCACGACATTACCGAGATGCCCCTGAGCGAGTGGCAGGCCGTCATGGACATCAACCTGACCGGCTACTTCCTCTGCGCCCAGGCCGCCGCGCGGGCGATGATCCCCCACAAGTGCGGGGCCATCGTCCAGATCAACTCCAAGTCCGGCAAGAAAGGCTCGTTCCGCAACAGCGCCTATGCGGCCTCCAAGTTCGCTGGCATCGGCCTGACCCAGAGCATCGCCTTGGACCTCGCCCCACACAAGATCCGCGTCAACGCTGTCTGCCCCGGCAACCTGCTCGACGGCACCCTCTGGCAGACCTCCCTGTTCGAGCAGTACGCCAAGACGCAGGATATGACCCCCGATGAGGTGCGCGCCAAGTACGAGTCCCAAGTCCCCCTGGGGCGCGGCTGCACCTACGAGGACGTCGCAAACGCCGTCGTCTTCCTCGCCTCCGACGAGTCCTCCTACATGACCGGCCAGGCCATTAATGTCACCGGCGGCCAGGAGATGCGTTGAGGGGCGTTTGGCGGGCGAGTCCGGGAAGGAGTAGGACGAGTGAATAAATTCACTCGCTCCGCGCCAGACCTGTCCAGGGGACAGAAAATAGGACAGGAGACCCGGAGGACAGGAGACCCGAGGGGAATGGAGACAGAATGTGCGGGCCGCGGGGTAGAATACCCCTGTTCTCGCGTCCCTTGGACGCCATCTGCTTGGAGCGAGTGAATTCATTCACTTGGCCCCGCCCACGCCGCGTTTCCGAGGAACAGCCATGCCCTACAAAAAGATCACCCCGGTGCGGCCGGTCATTGACCCCTCTCTGGTGAACGCCATCGCGTAGGAGTTGCGTTTGCAGCAGCCCGAGGGTTCGCCGGACGCGCCGCTCATCATCGAAGAAGACTCCCTTTACACCGACCGTGTCCATGTCACCGTCATCTGGGATCGTTGGTCTCAGGTCGGTCCGGAGGAACGGAGCCGCATCATTTTAGAGGCTTATGAGACAGTGCGTGGCCCTGGGACCTTCCTGAACCTCACCAGCGCCCTCGGCCTCACTCATGCCGACGCAAAGAAACTCGGCGTCGAAAACGGCGTCCTCAGCGCCGCCTGATGTCATAACGAACAGGAGACCCACCATGCCGATTTCACGCACCATTGGCCTCGCCGCCGCCCTCGCCCTGCTTACGCTCGCCGCTTCCTTGCCGCCCGCCGCCCACGCCGCGCCCACCAAGCCCGCCGGCGTCCTGAGCTACACTGTCCGGAACATTGACGGTAGTAGCGTCCCCCTGTCGCGCTACAAGGGCAAGGTGCTCCTGATCGTCAACACCGCCTCGCTCTGCGGCAACACGCCCCAGTACGCCTCGCTCGAAGCCCTGAACCGCAAATACAAGGCGTCGGGCCTCCGCATCCTCGCCTTCCCCGCCAACGACTTCGGCCAGCAGGAGCCGGGCACGAACGGCGAGATCCGCCAATTCTGCACGGCCAAATACAACGCCACCTTCGACCTGTTCAGCAAGGTCTCCGTCAAGGCCCCGAACCAGGCCCCCTTGTACACCTTCCTGACCAGCAAGGCCACCGACCCGAAGTTCGGCGGCGACATCGAGTGGAACTTCGCCAAGTTCCTCGTGGACCGGAAGGGCCAAGTCGTCGGCCGCTTCCAGGCCGGCCACGACCCCCTCTCGCCGGACGTGGTGGGGGCGCTGGAGGCGGAGCTGAAGAAGCCCGCGCGGTAGTTCATTGGGGGTGTGAATGTCCGAGCGCAGTGCCAAGCACTTTCACTTGACCCACAAACAGGGCCGAGGCGGTCCCGTCGTGTGGCAGCCGGAGACGATCACGGCTGGGGATGCTGCCATGCGTCTTCTGGAAGAGATCGGAGCGCGGTTCGCGCAGCAAGAGTGCCGCGTTACGAAATATTACATGGGCATTCGTGTCTATGACTGCAAGGACCCGGAAGCCCCCGACCAGAGTTTCGAGGCGCATGACTGTAACGACCCGGAGTGCGGTCTAACTCCATCCGAGGGCGAGTACGGCCGCTGGACGAAGGGTGACCGTCAGAGATATTTGGTCGCACTGAAACAAAGGGGCCTTGTGGTATGAACGACAACACACTCCTTGACCTCGTCCACGCCCGCGTCCGCCTCATCCCCCCCGGCCAGGTCATGTCCTACGGGCAGGTGGGGGACGAGGTCGGCTGCTCGGCGCGGGAGGCGGGGTGGGCGATGAACCAGGCGCACGGGGGTGATGTCCCCTGGCAGCGCGTGGTCGGGAGCGACGGCTACCTTCGGATCGGGCGGCGGTCGCCGGAACTGATGCAGGAGCAGCGGAAGCTTCTGGAAGCGGAAGGCGTGACGTTCAAAGAGAACGGATGCGTGGACATGAGGAAGCACCAGGGGGGCGTCATCGGCAAGGCCGCGCCCGCCACGCCCGCCGACACGCTGGACCTCGGGCTGTGACGGCATTCAAATCGGGTACAACCTCCCAATGAAGATTCATGACATCACGCTGACGACTTCGCCGCGCACTCTCACCTGGGAGGGGACGGAGCAGGGCTTTTCCGTGCAGTGGGCCGAAACGCTGGGACATTCGGGCGCGGTCTGCAACCTGTCCGTGCTGACGGACGGGTCACATACGGGGACGCACATGGACGCGCCGCTGCATTTCGTGCCGGGGGGCGCGACCATCGAGGCTTTGGACGTGAACATTTTGGTGGGTCCAGCCCTCGTGGTCGAGGTGTTCGCGCGGAGCCAAGTCACGGCGGCGGATTTGATGCAGGCTAATATCGCGGCGGGCACGGAGCGCGTTTTGTTCAAGACGGACAACACGCGGCTGGGGCGGCTGCACGACGGCGTGTTCCACAAAGATTACGTCGGCATCGCGCCGAGCGCTGCCGAGTGGCTGGTAACGCGCGGCGTCCGGCTGGTCGGCGTGGACTACCTTTCGGTAGGTCCTTACGGGCCGGTCAACGTCGAGACGCACCGCATTTTGCTGGGCGCGGGCGTCGTGGTCGTCGAATCGCTGGTGCTGGACGATGTGAACGCAGGTGCGTACACCTTGATTGCCCTGCCGCCCAAGTTCGCCGGCCTGGAGGGCAGCCCCTGCCGCTGCCTGCTGATCGAGGGGAAGATGGGATGAGACAAGAAACACAGTCAGAGGACATGAAGTATGTGGCGTCGCCGGACATCCACCTGCGCGAGATAGACCTGGACCACCTCGACAACATCGAGGAAAACCGCGAGGCCATCGAGTTCACCGTCCGCCTCTCGGGCCGCCCGAATGATGCCTGGGTTCAGGAGTTCGACCAGGCATATGTGCAGACTCCCTACACCTTGAAGCCGCCGGTGCATGTCTACGAGGACACTCTGCGGATCATCTACCTGCCGCGCTACGCCAGCGAGCTGCAAGGCTTCTTCCGGTTCCTCGCTTTGATCGTGGACCGCTCCAACAAGGAGACGCACCGGACCGAAGAGCTGCACACGTCGAGCGCCCAGGAGCGCCACAAGGCCGAGTTCCGCGAGGCCCTGCGCCGGATCGAGCTGCCGAAGGGGCAATAGAACGGAACTTCGGTATGCCCCTCCTTTCCCTATGGAAGTCCAACCCAGAAGCAGTCCTTCAGTTCAACATTGAACAAGTGGTTGCCACCGCAGGCGACGGTAAGTTAAAAGACTTCAGCGTCTGCTCCCAGGAGCTACACACTTATCTCACGCAAGTGCCAAGTGACAGGCTTGGTGAATACGCCGAACATTGCCTGACCGACTCGTTCAACAAGAGCGGCCTTGTTTTACAGGACGTTGTTAACGAGCTAGGGCGCCGCCTTGATTATCAGGTAGAAAATGGTCGCTACCAGGGTGTCGTTGGAGGTATAGGCTATGACGGAATCTGGTCAAGTCCTGAGTCCTCCGACATAGTCGTGGA
>JANOOM010000396.1:0-5900 GCA_031421335.1 Armatimonadota bacterium | reverse complement strand
ATCTTAGTGTCCGTTGAGAGAGATAATCGGCGGTTAGTGTTTCGCGGGGATTAAAGGGGCGCGCGGGGAAGAAAGGGGCGCGCGGGGAAGAAAGGGCGCGCGGGGAAGAAAGGGCGCGCGGGGAAGAAAGGGCGCGCGGGGAAGAAAGGGCGCGATAAATCGCGCCCCTACGGAGCGTTAGGACACCTTGACCGCAACGCAGGTCAGCGGGGCGGGGCGCGGGGCGGGGGCGAACCGCTCGACATCGGCGTGCAGGCGGGAAATCAGGGCGGCGGGGCTGCCCTCGGCGTGGGCGATGATCAGCGTACTCAGGCGGTCCGGCCCGTAGTCCTCGCCATCCGCGCCCTTGGCGTTGGTGACGCCTTCGGAGTAGAAGACGAACACGTCGCCCGCCTCGATGGGCAGGCCGAGCTGGCGGTAGGTCTCGTGCTGGCCGAAGCCCAATGGCATGTTGTCGCCGCGCAGCATCTGGCAGGTCTTTGACGCGGCGGAATAATAGGCGGTCGGGGTGTGACCGCAGTCCACATAGTCCAGCCGTCCCGCGCCGGCGTCGAAGCGAGCGTAGCACAGGGTCTCGAAGCTCTGCTGGCCCAGAAACTGGCCGCCCACAGCGTCATGCACCTGGGTCACGATCTGCGAGGGCGCGGCCCCGTTCCCGTCCGAGGCGGCGCGGTGTAGGGCGCGCAGGAAGTGGTTCTTGGTGGCGGCGGCGATCAGGGCGGCGGGCAGGCCGCGCCCCGAGACCTCGCCGACGACCACGTCTAGGGCTTCGCCGCCGCCCGCCAGGGCGGCGTGGGGGAAGAAGTCGTAAAAGTCGCCCTCCTGCTCGGTTCCGGGCAGGGAAGCGGCGGCGATCTCGAGGCCGGACGACAGGGCGGGTAGCTCGGCCAAGAGCAAGGTTTGCCGGATGCGGACGGCGGCTTCGTCCTCGCGCGCCCGTCCCTGGGCAAGCTCGTCGCCCGACGACGAGAGTGCCTCCTGCAAGTCTAAAATCCGAAGCCCGGCCCGGAGGCGCACTTCGAGTTCGTGCCGGTTAAAGGGCTTGGTGAGGTAGTCGTCAGCCCCAGCGTCCATGCCCTCGATGATGTCTTCCTTGCGGACCTTGGAGGTCAGCAGCATCATATAGACGTAGGGCACGTCCATGCGCTGCCGGGCGCGGCGGCAGATCTCCACGCCGTCAAGGCCCGGCATCATCCAGTCCAGGATGGCGAGCTTGGGCGCTTCCGCCCCCTGCATGGCGGCCCATGCCTGGTCACCGTCTGCTGCGATCTGGACCTCATAACCCCATTTGGACAGGATCGTCTCCAGCAGTCGCCGCGTGATGGCGTCGTCGTCCGCGATCAGTATTCTCATCGTGTTGCCTTTCTAGCTTTCCTCAAACTCGGTCAGCGCGGCGTCCAGGCGCGGCAGGGCGGCGGCGAGGTCAGCCCAGGCGGTTCGGGCCGCGTCCCAGTCGCCGCCGCGCCCGGCGTGTTCCAAGCGTTGGGCGGCTTCGTGGACTTCATCGGCGCTGATGTTGCCCGCCGCGCCCTTGAGCGAGTGCGCGGTCCGCTCCAGGGCAGACCCATCTTGGTGGGCGAGGGCGCTTTCGATCAGGGCGGGGCTGGCGGCGGCTTGTTCGCGGAACAGGCCCAATATCTCGATGAGGAGTTCGCGGTCGTCGTCCACGCGGTCCAGGGCGGCGGCGGGGTCGAAGGAACCCCTCCCGCCTCGTTCCTCGGCACCCTCCCCGAAGCGGAGAGGGGGGGCGGGAGGGTTGTCGGTGGGTTTACTGGGGTTTATGGGGTTTATAGGAGGGTGGGCGTGCGGGCCTTGGGCGTGCGGGCCTTGGGCGTGTGGGCCTTGGGCGTGCGGGCCTTGAGCGTGCGGCCCTTGAGCGTGCGGGCCTTGAGTGTGCGGCCCTTGAGCGTGCGGCCCTTGAGCGTGCGGGCCTTGGGCATGCGAGCCTGCTCCATCAGTGCTCAACTCCGACGCACCACTTGACCCACCCTGCCCCCCAATCATCCCTCCAACCCCCCCAACCACTCTCTCGCCCCGCCCTCCCGTTTCGGGAGGGTCGGCGCTTGCGCCGGGGTGGGTTCCCCCATCCAGCGTCGTCACGATCAGGTCCAGCAGCTCGGACTGCTTGAAGGGCTTTGTCAGGCACGCCGAGAGACCTAAAGCGCGGCAGTGGGCCGCGTCACCCGGCTGGCCCGCCGACGACAGCATCATCAGGACGGACTGGGTCAGGGCGGGCTGGTGCCGGATGCGCTCGGCCAGCATCCACCCGTCCATCTCCGGCATCATGGCGTCTAAAAGCACCAAGGCGAACGGGTGGCCCGCATCCGCCGCGCCCGTCATGGCCGCCAGCGCATCCGCCCCACCCTCCACCAGGGTCGGCACCATGCCCCATTGGGTCAGGACCTCCTGCAAGATACGCCGGTTGGTGGCGTTGTCGTCCACCACTAAAACGGGCATCCCCACCAGGTCAATATCGCGGGTGGGGTCCGGGGCCAGCGCCGCGCCGACGCCCATGCGGGTGGTGAAATGGAAGACGCTGCCCAAGCCCTCCTCGCTCTCGATCCAGATGCGCCCGCCCATCAGGGCCACCAGGCGGGTCGAGATGGACAGCCCCAGCCCCGTCCCGCCGTACTAGCGGGTGGTCGAGCTGTCCGCCTGGGAGAAGGCTTCAAAGATCTTCTGCTGCCGATCCGGCGGGATGCCGATGCCCGTATCGCGCACGGAAAAGTGGAGCAGGACGGAACCCCTCCCGCCTCGTTCCTCGGCACCCTCCCCGAAGCGGAGAGGGGAAGAGGTTGACGAAGAGGTTGACGAAGAGGTTGACGAAGAGGTTGACGAAGAGGTTGACACCAAGCCCGCGTCTATGTCCATGTCCGAAACTCCGTGCCCTCCTGTTGTATCCGCTGCCAAGGCCCTGCGAGCAGGGGCGGGAGGGCCGGCGCTTGCGCCGGGGTGGGCCTCCATCACTTCGACGCCCACCACGACCTCGCCCTGTTCGGTGAACTTGATGGCGTTGCCGGTCAGGTTGACCAGGATCTGGCGCAGGCGGCCGGCGTCGCCGATCAAGACGGAGGGCACGTCCCGGTGGATGTCGGCGAACAGTTCCAAGCCCTTGGCGTGGGCGCGCAGGGCCAGGGTCTTGACCGTCTCGCCCAGGGCGTCGCGGACATCGAAGGGGATCGGTTCCAGATCCAGCTTGCCGGCCTCGATTTTCGAGAAGTCTAAAATGTCGTTGATGAGCGTTAAAAGCGAGTCCGCCGATGACTTCACCAATGTCAGATACTCGTGCTGCTCCGGGTCCAGATCCGTGTCCAGGGCAAGTTCGGTCATGCCGATGATGCCGTTCATGGGCGTGCGGATCTCGTGGCTCATGTTCGCCAGGAACTCGGACTTCGCCCGTGTCGCCGCTTCCGCCGTTTCCTTGGCTTCTTGCAGCTCCCCGAGGGCGCCTTGCAGGCGGTTCAGGGCGACCTGGCGGGCCTCGAACTCGGCAGTGTGGCTCATGGCCGCCCCGATCAATCCGGCCATCAGCTCCAGCGTGTGGACGTCCACAGGCCCGAAGGCATAGAGTTCCGGGGACAGCACTTGCAGCACGCCGACGACCTTGTGGGTGTAGAAGAGCGGCACGACGATCATGGAGCGCGCTCCGACTCTTCGGCACTCGGTCAGGTCCACGCGCGAGTCCCGCTCGGCGTCGTCGCACTTCAAGAGGTGCCCGGTCCGAACGCACTCGCCCGACAGCGAATGCGCCATCAGGGTCCGCAGACCGACGAATGGTGCGGCCCGGCCCGAGGCCGCCTTGTAGACCATCTCCTGGCCCTCGGCCAGCTCGATGACGGCCCCGGAAGCGTGCGACAGGTCCATCGTTCGGGCGACGATTAAATTCAGCACTGCGGTCATGTCCAAAGCCGCCGTGGCGATGTCGCGCTGCGTCGAGATGATGGCCCCGAAGCGGTCGGCGTCTTCGCGCAGGGCCTCCTCGGCGCGCGACCGCTCGGTGACTTCGGCCTCGAGGTCGGCGACGCGCCGGTCCACGAGCATGGCGAGGTGCCGCTTTTCGTCGGTCAGCTCCTTCTCGCTGCGGGCACTTTCGCCGACGATTCGGCCCACCATGCCCAGGCCCCAGACCAGCAGGACGGACAGCAGCAGGGCGGTCAAGGCGTGCGAGTCGGGGCGTGCGAGGAGGTTGGCATGGGCGAGTCCAAGGCCGGAGCGCAGCCCGTGCCCGAAGTCGTGCCGGATGGCGAGTGCGCTCTGGGTGGCGACCGCGACGAGGGCGGCGGCCAGCAGCAGCCACGCCTTGCGCCGCCCATAGCGGCGGAAGAGGCTGACGGCCAGGACGATAGCGGCGACTTGACAGGCCAGCGTCAGTCCTAAGATGAGCAGTGCCGACATTCGCTCTCCTTTCTCCCCTCGCGCTGCCCTGAATGGGCGGGCACGTTTGTGTGCCTCATTGCAACTATTTTATGTCATATGGCGCGGAATGTCAAGGCACGAAGCTTCCGCTTGCCTTTCGCGCGCCGCCCTTACAATACCGGTCCCCGTTCTTGCGTTTTTTTCTCCGTCCGCCCTCTCGCCGCGCCCTTTGGCACGGTTTATGCACTGGTAATAGTACGGCGTCTCGCACGACCCCCGCCGCAGGCACTCGGGCCTCTTCGAATCGCTTACGCACGCCGCCTCGAACGGCCGCCAGAAAAGGACCCGCCGCCATGTCTCACTGCTTCTTGTGTCGCCCCCATGGGGTCGCGGCCCTCGGCCTGCTCCTCCTGGGCCTGACTGCCCGGCCCGCCGCCGCCCAGCGCACCTACCTCGCCGTCGGCGACAGCGTCGCTTTCGGGTATCAGGACCAGGCGAAGACCCCGCTCCCGGCCGCCCCGCCGTTCTCCACGGGCTTCGCCGGCTACGCCCAGCCCTACGCGGCCTACCTCAGCACACAGGCCGGGGCGCCAGTCACGCTCGTCAACCTGGGCATCGTCGGCGAGACGACTTCCTCGCTCGTCACGGCCTCGGCGGCCACGACAAGCAACGGCGCTCTCAACGGCAACTACAGCCTCGTCGCCCCCCAGACCCAGTACGCCCTGCTGACCTCGAAGCTGACGGCGCTGGGCGGGAACGTTTCCAATATCACCGTCCAGGTGGGCGCCAACGACACCCTGGCACTCGCCAGCAGCGCCGCCTTCGACCACGCGGTTGATCAGAACGATATCGCCACTCAGAAGCTCTTGCTGGCGGGCACGCTGGCGAATATCGGGGCGAACTATGACCTCCTGCTGGGCCAGATCCACTCGCTCGCGCCCGCCGCGAACGTCCAGGTGCTCGGCTACTACAACCCCTACGCGGCCCTGACCGGGACCGACCCGATTAGCCTGTACCTCCAGGCGGTCTCCGGGCCGCTGAACCAGGCCCTGAACGCCGAACTCGCCCAGGAAGCCCTCGCCCACGGCGACCAGTTCGTGGACCTCGCCGGGCCATTCGTGGGCCACGAAAGCACGCTGACGCTCTCGGGCGAGATGATCCAAACGCCGTTCGGCTCGGCCCCCAACGACCACCCCTCGACGGCGGGTTACGTGGTCATCGCCAGCCGCCTTGAGGCGGCCCCGGCCCCGGTGCCGGAAGCGTCCGGGGCAATCAGTCTCGGCCTGCTGCTCCTGCTGGGGGCGGGCGCGCTGGCCGTCGTCGCCAAGAGGAAGAAGTCTGAGAACCGGCCTTGAAAGGCCGGTTCCGATTCGCACAGCGCACAGCAGAAGGGCCGCCGCCGCGCAGGGGTAAACGGACTGAAAACGAGGATGGTGTCGAGTCATGATGTGCAAGCGGAGGACAAGAAATGAGCGAGCGACGGCAAGAAGTGGACAGGCGGCCGCCCTTGCGGTCGGCTCGCATCACAATCCAGCCTGCGCGGC
>JANOOM010000395.1:0-5151 GCA_031421335.1 Armatimonadota bacterium | reverse complement strand
AAGATGTCCGGATGACGCCTCAGCCCGTCCATCCCCTTCTTCAGCCACGCCGAGCGGAGCGCGAAGGTCTCATGGCCCGAAAAGGACCCGGAAGCGGGGGTTGAGGAAGAAAGTGTCATTGAGTGAGCATTCGGGCGGGACGGAGACGCGGCAGGAGCGGTCAAAAGGCAGTGATGACGTATTATAGCAAATGTGAGGGCGAATGTCAAAGGCCGGGCGCCCAAAGTGCCGCCGCGTTAGCCCACCCGCCCCCCTGGGTACATTCCCCTTGTACCGACGCGGCCCCGACCGCCGCGCGGCTTTCGTTCACAGAAACGGGGAACACGATGACGTTTATCACTACGCGCGACGGCACCAAGCTTTATGCCAAGGACTGGGGGGCGGGCCGCCCGGTTATTCTCCTGCATGGCTGGCCCCTTTCGGCCGATAGCTGGGACGACCAGGCTATGGCCTTTGCCGACGCCGGCTTCCGCACCATCGCCTACGACCGGCGCGGCTTCGGGCGCTCCGAGCAGCCCTGGGGCGGCTACAACTACGACACCCTGGCCGACGATCTGGCCGACGTCATCGAGGCCACCGGCGCGACGAACGCCGCCCTCGTCGGCTTCTCCATGGCCGGCGGCGAGGTCGCCCGCTACTTGTCCCGCCACGGCGGCAAGGGAGTTACCCAGGCCGCCCTGATCTCCTCAGTCGTGCCTTATATGCTCCAGACCGACGACAACCCGCACGGCGTCCCTGCCCCCCTGTTCGCCCAAATGACGGCCGGCATGAAGAGCGACCGCGCGCACTTCTTCGCCGGCTTCTTCAAGGACTTCTACGGCGTCGGGCTGATCAAGCATCCCGTCAGCGATGAGCTGCTGGAGCAGTCCCGCGATGTCGCCATGCAGGCAAGCCTCAAGGCGACTCTGGCCTGCGCCGAGGCGTTCGGGACGACCGACTTCCGCCCCGACCTCGCCGCCTTCACCATCCCGACCCTGATCATCCACGGCACTGCCGATCAGATCGTCCCCATTGATGCCACCAGCCGGGCCGTCGCCCACGCCATCCCCAGTGCCAAGCTGATCGAGTACGACGGCGCCCCGCACGGGCTGTTCGCCACCGAAAAGGACCGCTTGACCGCCGACCTCCTCGCCTTCCTGCGCGGGTAGCTGACGAAAGGGCGGCCCGGCCGATACAGGCCGGGCCGCCCTGTGCGCTCCCTCCGTCACCGTGACCCCGGCTCAGGCCGGTTGCAGGGCCTCCGCCGAGAACTCCCCGATTAGCGGCGGCTCCCCGGCCCCGATCGCTCCCCGGTCCCCGGTGATGACGCCCTTCATGCGGCTCCTGCCGAAAATGAAATACGCTTGACTGCCGACCTGAAACGGGCTGTTGGGCTGCTGCTTCCGGCTTCTCATCAGGATCTCCCTTACCACGGCGGCTCACCCGCTACGGACCCTATCCTCCGTAGGGGCAGGCCCCCGTGCCTGCCCTTTTCCCGGTGTGCCTGCCCTTTTCCCGGCGTGCCCTTCGTATGCGACCACCTTGGCTGGGTCACGGCACGATCAGCGCCTTGATCACCGAGCGTGACTCGACGGCCGCAAGCGCCTCCCCGGCCTCTTCCAGCCCGTAGCGGCGCGAGATCAAAGCCGTCCAGGCGAAGCGGTCACCCAGCCGCGACAGCGACTCCATTGCCCGCCAGATATGGCTGAAATCCACGCCCCAGCAGCCCCTGATCTCCAGATGCTTGCGGTTGATGTCCCAATGCGGGTTGATCTCCGCCGCCCCGTTGTCCGTGTACTGGCCCACCACGACGTACCGCCCCCCGTCGCGCGCCATCCGGCAGCCCGACGGCACGGCGGCGGGGCTGCCGCTCGCCTCGATCACCACGTCCGCCCCGCGCCCGCCCGTCGCCCGCCGCACGGCGTCTACCGTGTCCGAATCCAAAGGAATCAGCGCGTCCGCCCCCATTGCGCGGGCCGCTTCCAGGCGGTGCGGCACGGCGTCCACGACCCCCACCCAGCCCGCGCCGCTCGATGCCGCCAGCGCGCAGGCGCTCAGGCCCACCGGCCCCGCTCCCTGGATGACGACCCGGTCGCCAAGCCGAATCTCCGCCCGGTCCATCGCGTGCAGGGCCGTCGGCAGGCCGCAGCCGCCGCTGATCCAAAGCTCCGGCGAGACGTCCGGCAGCAGCCGGACGACCTTGACGCCCGGCTTCAAATAGATGAACTCCGACCAGCCCCCCAACAGCCCCTCGTCCGCCCCAAGCGTGATGCCGTACACGCGCCGGTGCGGGCAGCGCGTCGTCTGGTGCGCCACCAGGCAGTACCAGCAGTTGAAACACGTCCCGACCACGTCCAGGAACGTCACCACGTCGCCCGGCAGGATGGCCCGGCCCTCGATGTCCAGCACCGGCCCCCCAGTCGCCTCCACCGCCCCGACACTGATGTGTCCCGGAATGAGCGGGTAGGGGACACCGGCGAGCCGCCCGTGCCACAGGTGAACGTCCGTTCCGCAGACCTCCGAGGCCAATGTCTTCAGCAGCACCGCACCCGGCTCTAAGGCTGGCAGCGCGAACCGCCGGACCTCGACAGGCCGCCCCGGCGCGGGGATAACGGCGGCCCGGATCATGTCTGTCACAGGCCCAGCTCCTTCCGCACCGCCCCGAACGCCTCGATGGCGAACGTCAGGTCCTCGCGCGAGTGGGCGGCGCTGATCTGCGTGCGGATGCGCGCCTTGCCCTGCGGCACGACCGGGTAGGAGAACCCGACGACGTAAACGCCGTGCGACAGCATCGCTTCGGCCACCCGGCCCGCCAGGGCCGCGTCGCCCAGCATCACCGGCACGATGGGGTGCGTGCCCGGCACGATCTCATAGCCCAGCCGGCTCATCCCGTCCCGGAAAAACCGCGTGTTGTCTTCCAGCTTGTCCCGCAGGGCCGTCGAGGCCGACAGCATTTCCAGCACCTTCAAGGAAGCAGCGGCGATGGGCGGGGCCAGCGAATTCGAGAACAGGTAAGGCCGGGACCGCTGCCGCAGCAGGTCCACGATCTCCCGCCGCCCGCTCGTGTACCCGCCGCTCGCCCCCCCGAGTGCCTTGCCCAAGGTCCCGGTCAGGATGTCCACGCGCCCCAAAACGTCGCAGTATTCGTGCGTCCCGCGCCCCGTCTTCCCCAGGAAGCCCACCGCGTGCGAGTCGTCCACCATGACCAGGGCGTCATAGCGCTCGGCCAGGTCGCAGATCGCCGACAAGTCCGCGATGGTGCCGTCCATCGAGAACACGCCGTCCGTGGCGATCAGCCGCGTCCGCGCGTGCGCCGCTTCTTGGAGCTTCGCTTCCAGGTCGGCCATGTCGTTGTTCGCGTATCGGTAGCGCTGCGCCTTGCACAGACGAATCCCGTCAATGATGCTGGCGTGGTTCAGGGCGTCCGAGATGACCGCGTCTTCGGCCCCCAGCAGCGTCTCGAACAGGCCGCCGTTTGCGTCGAAGCAGGATCCGTAGAGGATGGTCTCTTCGGTCCCGAGAAACGCGCTCAGGCCCGATTCCAGTTCCTTGTGTACGCCCTGCGTCCCGCAGATGAAGCGCACCGAGGCCAGCCCGTAGCCCCACCGGTCCAGGGCCGCGTGTGCTGCCCCCAGCACTTCGGGGTGCTCGGCCAACCCGAGATAGTTGTTCGCGCACAGGTTCAGCAGCGGCCCGCCCCCGCCGACCCGGACGTGGGCGTCCTGCGGGGTCGAGATGACCCGCTCCTTCTTGTGCAGCCCCGCCTCCTGGATGCCCTCCAGTTCCCGCGTCAGCCGCTCTTTCGTCGCTCCGTACATGTTGATCGCTTTCTACTGCACAAGAACCCATCCCGCCGCAGGCGGCTTCCCCTCCCGAGGCTTTATTGGGGTGAAACGGGTGGGGGGAGGAGGTTAGGCCCTTGGCATCATCTAAAACTCTTCGTCCTCCCGTTCCGGGAGGACCCCTGCGAAGTGACTTGTCACGAAGCAAGGAGGTGGGTTCCTACGCCCACTCCAAGATCACCTTGCCCGACTTCCCCGACCCCATCACCTCGAATCCCCGCTCCCATTCGTCCACCGCGAACCGGTGCGTGATGACCGGCGCGATGTCCAGGCCGCTCTGGAGCATCACGCTCATCTTATACCACGTCTCGTACATCTCGCGTCCGTAGATGCCCTTGATCGTCAGCATGTTGAAGACGACCTTGTTCCAGTCCACATCAATGGGGCCGGACGGGATGCCCAGCATGGCGATCTTGCCGCCGTGGCAGAGCGCCTCAATCATGTCATGCAGGGCGGCCGGGCTGCCCGACATCTCCAGCCCTACGTCAAACCCCTCCTGCATCCCGAGCTGACGCTGCACGTCGGTCAGGTTTCCCTCGCGGACATTCAAAGCCACCGTAGCGCCCATCTTGCGCGCCAGGTCCAAGCGGTACTCGTTGACGTCCGTGACGACCACGAACCGCGCCCCGGCGTGTCGCGCGACGGCGGCGGCCATGATGCCGATGGGACCCGCGCCCGTGATCAGCACGTCTTCGCCTAAGACCGGGAACGACAAGGCCGTGTGGACAGCGTTGCCGAACGGGTCGAAGATCGCCGCCACGTCCAGGTCTACGCCGTCCCGGTGGTGCCAGACGTTCGTCATCGGCAGCGCGATGTATTCGGCGAATGCGCCGGCTCGGTTGACCCCGACGCCCCGCGTGTCTTTGCACAAGTGCCGCCGCCCTGCCAGGCAGTTGCGGCAGCGCCCGCAGACGACGTGGCCCTCGCCGCTGACGACCTCGCCCGCGAAGAAGTCCGAGACGTTCGCCCCGATGGCCACGATCTCGCCGACGAACTCGTGCCCGATGACCAGCGGGACCGGGACCGTCTTCTGCGCCCAGGCGTCCCAGTCGTAGATGTGCCGGTCCGTGCCGCAGATGCCCGTCCGCAGGACGCGAATGAGCACGTCATTGATGCCCATGACGGGTTCCGGCACGTCTTCCAGCCACAGGCCCTGCTCCGCGTTCCGCTTGACTAGTGCCTTCATATGTTTCCTTTGGGCCATTCCATCACTCAAGATGCGGGCGGTTGAAACCGCGCCAACAAGGGCACAAAGTCACCCCACTAAAACCCCCACCTGCGTGGACTCAGATCGGAGTCAGACTCTTAACCTGCGGAGGCAGGTTTTGTG
>JANOOM010000394.1:0-9691 GCA_031421335.1 Armatimonadota bacterium | reverse complement strand
TGCGCAGCCATGCGCCCTTCATGCTCGGCGCGCGCGGCGAAAAGCCGGATCATCTTTTCGACGGCCTGATCGACGACGCGCGCCTCTCGACGATCCCGTTGCGCGTCGAGCAGCTCCTTTTCACCAGTGCCGCGATCGGCGAACACACCGTCGGGTTTTGGAAATTCGAAGCTGACCCGAGCCCCTACGACGACGCCTCCCCGCGCGGGCACGACATTTCCGCGAAGGCGCTGGCCGTCCCCCCCCCCCCGCTGCGACTCTGCAAGCCCCCCCGTGTGAGACCTCTGACGCATCGCCCTGAAGTTGCGGGCCGAACAAGGGCCATTGTCCCCCCAGCTTGTGAGTCTGAGCGCTACTGCCCCGCCCGCCAACGAGTATTCTCAGGCGCCTTCCTGAATGATACTCAGCTTATCCATCTCTATCGCCGTGACCGTCTGCGCGGGCCGCCCGTCCGGCCACTGGATGACGGCCTTCTCGATTTTCGGACTCTTGCCCAGGCCGAAGTGCAGACGGTGGTCGTTCTGGGCGCAGAAGCCGGAAGCCGCCGCCACCTGCTGGAGCTGCGAGCTTTCTGCGCCGGCCGCGTCCCTCCAATACAGCCGCACTTCGGCCCCCACGGCGTCGCGATTGGCATGCGTGCCTTGCAGCTCGATCTCGGCCCAGTGGCGACCCGGTGCGACCGTATTTTTGTAGACCAGCAGCGGCCCGCGCTGGGTCGCCACCAGGACGTCCAGGGCGCCCGTGTTCCACAAGTCCGCCTCGGCCACTGCCCGCCCGTCGTGCGTGTCGGTGGCACCGACCGCGCCGGCCACATCCTTGAACTTGCCGTAGCCGTCGTTCATCCAGACGTGCTTGCGCTGATACCCCGACAGGCTCATGTCGCGGATGGGCGGCCAGTTCCGGGCGTCGGCGATAATTCCGCCGTTGCCGCCCGAGATCTTGCCGTAGTCGTACCAGTAGCTCTTATCGCGGTCCGCCGAGATGTAGCCGTTGGTCAGGAACAGGTCTAAGGTCCCGTCGTTGTCCAGGTCGCCGAACTGCGCCCCGAAGCTCCACCCGCCCATCTCGACGTTCGCCGTGGTGGCCATGTTGTCATAGTGCGGCGACCGGGAAGGCGGGCCGGAGGGCACCCACAGGTTGTTGCCCTGGACCAGAACCCCCGGCTCGCTGATGTTGGTGATATAAAGCGCCAGGCGCCCGCTGTTCTGGATGTCGCCGAACGACACGTTCATGCCGCTCTTGGCGAGGTAGCCGATGTTGGCCTCTCTGCCGATCTCGGTGAACTTCTTCCCGCCTTCGTTCGCGTAAAGCTCGGTGACGCCGTAGTCGTTGGCGAGGACGAGGTCCGGGTAGCCCGTCCCGCGCAGGTCCGCCGCCCCGACCGCGAGTGTCCACTTATGGTCGGCCCCCAGGCCCATCTTTTGCGTGACGTCCTCGAACTTCCCCCCCCCCAGGTTGTGCAGGAGATACTTGCCCCCGCCGTTGTTCGCGTATTCGAAGCTGTCCGGCATCATCTGCGTGTTCTTGAGGTGCCACAAGTCCACGCTGTCCGGGAAGTAGCCGCAGATCAGGAGGTCGAGCTTGCCGTCGTTGTCGTAGTCCACCCAGGTCGCGCTGTTGGCGTTCACCCAGCCCGGCAGGCCGGCCTGATCGGTGACGCGCGTGAACTTCTTGCCGCCGTCGTTGTGGAACAATTCGGGGCGGCCCCACTTGTAGACCAGCAGGTCCGGGTAGCCGTCGTTATCGTAGTCCCCCCAGACCGCCCCCATGCAGACGCCCGTGCCGGACTTGTTCAGGTCGGCGACGCCCATCTTCTCGGCCACGTCCGTGAACGTGCCGTTATGATTGTTGTGGTACAGCTTGTTCTTGCTGCCCTCCGCGCTGTCGGTGACGTAAACGTCCGGCCAGCCGTCGTGGTCGAAATCGACCACCGTGACCGAGGCGCCCATCGAGGCCACCTGCGGCATGATGGGGCCGAGGGCGGGGTCGAGGGTGGGGGCGTGGTGCGTGAAGTCCATCCCGCTCTGCTTCGCCACTTCCTGCAATGTGAACCCGTAGCGCTGGAGGGCATCCGGGCTTGCGGGCTGCCCCGCCCCGAAGAGGTCCGGCGGCACGACGCGCTGGTTCAGCCAGGCGACCGACCCGAGCAGGAAGACGAAGATGATAGCGAGAATTGGGTGAACGATGCGGCTTTGCATGGGTCTAAATCTAAGTGCCGCTCTGCGGCGCGGGTCATCTGATGGAAATGCCGATTGCGCTCGGTCCGTCGCCGGGGCGACCCCGGACAAGTGTCCAGGACGAGTGAACTCATTCACTCGTCCGGCTCGCCTGGCGCCGGCGATCCGGAAACTGTCGCGCGGTTTCCGTTATTATAGCATACTCCCCACTGTCGCCCACAGTTCCGCCCGCGCTTTGCCGTCACCCCGTCTCCCGCCGCTCCGCCGCGCCCCGCTTCGCCCGCAGGTGCGCCAGCAGGTCCCGGCCCGGCACGAACTGGAAGCGGCGATCCAGCAGGGCGGCCAATCGCCCCCGCACGGGCAGGTCACTGCCGTCGGCGGCCCCGTCCAGGCACACGCACGGTCCGAGGACGCCGTCGCGGCGCAGCGCTCCCAGCGCGTCCCCCCACTGCTTGATCACCTTGCCGGGGTTCGTCCGCGCCGTTTCTTCCCAAGCGACATGCCCGCCGTCCAGCACCGTCCGCATTCGCAATGGGTGCTGGGGCGTGACCAGAGTGCGCGCCTTGCCGTCCTTCACCACGTCCTGAAACGTCATTCGGGATGCCTGATTGTTGAGCTGGAAGGCCAGATACCAGCCGATTCGCCGCTCCCACCCTTGACGCGACAGGTCGTACTCGGCCAGCCGCTTCAAGGAGATGCCCAGCATGGCCCGCTCGGCGACCAGGGGCCGCGCCCACTCGCCCAAGGACAGCAAGAAGCCCGCCGTTTCCGGCTCCGACTCGCCCGCGCCCGCCGCCGGGAGCCGGAAAAAGCGCGACCGCCTGACCAGCAGTGGCCCCTCCGCCAGCACCGCCGTCTTGCGCCGCTTCCCCGTCTCCGGGTCCGTCAGCCACAGGGCGCCCTCCGTCCGGGTCCGTAGGCGATCCGAACACAGGAACTCAAGCCGGGCCGCCACCTGCTCCCTCAGGGCACGCGAGCGCTTGCGTGGGTCCGTGCCACGCCACGCGAAATAGTCCTCCACCAGCACCGGGAAGGCCGCCTCGAAGTTATTTCCGTCGGTGCGGACGTAGAAGGCGCTGACAGCCAGGGCGGCCACATCCCAGGTCATCGTGTCCAGCAGAGGCCCGCCCCCCGCCCAGGCCAGCGAGTCCCCGTTGCGGCGGCACTCGTCCACCTCGCGGTGTTCCTGGTGACAGGCCCCGAACAGCAGCGCCATCAAAGGCGGCTGCAACAACAGGCGTCCTCGGATGCGCGGCGCGGCCAGCGGGGCGGGTGCCCCCGACGCCGCCCGGCGCAGCGACTCATAATGACCCCGGTAAGAGTTCAACACCTGCTGGACGGCGGCGTCATAATCGTCCCGGATCGCTTCGGCGTCAAGCCAGTGCTCCTCGTCGGTCGCCGCACGCCCCCAGGCGCAGGCCAGGAAAGCATCGCGCTCCCGCAGAAGCTTTTCGCGCTCGGCCAGCTCCCCGCTTTCGCGCATCAATCGCAGCACCGGTTCGCACATGCAAAGCTCATGCAGGCGCGGCAAGCGCGCGCCCACCGCCGCGCGACCTGGTGGTGGCCCCTCCCAAAGATCCCAGGCGTGACTGCCCGACAGCAGCTCGTCCAGCAGGCGCCCCGCCCGCGTCGCTGCCGCACCGTGTTCGCGCTCCGCCGCGCGCAATTCCGCGCGGGACGGGTCAGCCCCCGAGGCGCTGCCCAGAGCGGCCTGGAGCCTTCGCAGCAGCGCTTCGGCGGCCCCCCCGGTTGTTGGTATCTCAGTCATGGGGTCGTTTCATAGCGGGAATAGGGAGGGCGAACACAAGGTTCGCCCTTCCTGTCTGGGTTCGCTGTTCGTGTCCGCCTTCTTCCGTGTGCGTCGTCACAGCCCGAAGAACGGTGAGACCAATTGGTCCAGCGTGCTCGCCTGGACATCCGGCGTCTGCACCGCCGTTCCATAAAACTGTGCTTCGCGCAGGAGCCGCTGCGGGGCGGATGTCGCCAGGTGCGCCCGCCCCCCCGTCGCCACCACGGCGGCATAGGCGGCACGGACGGCCAGGACGTTCGCCGTCGCCCGCGCCCGCAGGGCGTGAGCCTTATAGTCGGGGTGGTCGGCGCAGTCGCACCAGCGCAGCGCTTCGCGCCGGCAGCCGTCAATCTCCAGAGTCAGCGCAAAGGCTGTCTGTGACAGCGCCTCGCGGCCCGGCAGGGCCGCCAGCTCTCGTAGGTGCCGCGCGCAGCCCCGCGCACACCCCAGAGGCAGGGCGGCGTGAGTCGTGATCGTCTTCTCGTCGGATACCCGCAGCGCCCCGGCGGGCCGGATGGCCAGTGTGCGCGCGGCGGGGATGAACAAGTCAGTCACCGTCACTTCAACGGTGTCCGAGGCCGCCATGACGACCAGCGGCAGCGGCGCGCTCGCCGAAAGCGAGGCCCCACACTGCTCTTTGTCCACATGCACGAGGACATGCTCGCCACTTTCCAGGGCCGCACCGAGGGCGAACCCGTCCAGTAGCCCCCACCCGGAGATCCAGGGAACAAGGCCGTTCAGCAGGTAGCCGCCCGCGACCCGCTCCGCCCGCACGGACGGCGGTCCCGCCCGGCGCAGGTGGGACAGGGCCACCCCGCAAAGCGCGCGCCCCGCCGCGAGGGACGGCAGCAGCGCGCACTTCAGGGCCTCGTTGTCGGCCTCGACGACCAGCCGAATCCCCGTCTGGATCTGCTGCTGTGTGAAGGCCGTGACCCCGCAGGACGAGGCCAGGATCTCGGCGTACTCGTGCCGCGTCGCCGCGTCCGCTTCCAGCCCGCCGTACCCGGCGGGGACGCCCAGCCCGAACAGGCCTGCCGCGCCGAGCCGCTGGACGTTGTCGGCCACCGGCCCGGAAGCATCGCCCCGGTCCCGGTCGGCCTCGGCGGCACGGGGCCGCAGGAACTCGTTGCTGATCTGCCAGACGGTATGTAGAAGTGCTTTGTCCATGGTGTTAATCGCTTCATTATCTCCCTTGACGCGACCGTGAGCCTCGCCGGGAAATAGCTCTCAGGGTTGGGTCAGGTCGTCAACCGCGCAGGGTCATACCGATACCCTCGCTCATATCAGGCCCGCTCTGGAATACCGAGCGACTCGCCTCGCCAGAACCAGCGCCGCCGAAACGGGCTGCTGAGTGGTCGAAAACCACTCGGCTCGGTTCAGCCACTCGGCTGCCTTCTCGGTTGTCTCTCAATAGTAACACAGCCTCCCCGTTTCGTCAACAAGCCCTCTCATACTTCCGCCGTCATTTTTCACCTCGCGTCCGCTTCCCTTCACCTGGCATCAGCGGCAGCGGCGCCCGGCACCTCTCCACAAGGCCCCTCAACGCCTCTAAGGACTTCAACGTCGCCCCCGGCGCCCCCTGGCGCTGCCGCCCGTTCCGTGCTAGACTACAGCATCAGAAAAGCCCGAGAGAAGAATCGCATGGCACACATCATCCTCCCCGAAGGCGTCCCCGGCATCGGCGGGCCGCTCCAGCAGTATCCGGAGACCGCAAAGCACCTGCTCGGACTGGCACAGGCCCTCCTACGCGGCCCGTCGTCGCTGACTGAGGCCGAGCGCGAGATCATCGCTACCTTTGTCTCGTCCGAAAACGGCTGTGCCTTTTGCACCGACTCACACGGCGCGGCGGCTCGCTGCCTTCTGGGGGACGAGGCCCACATCGTGGACATGGTGAAGGCCGACTTCGAGCGGGCGCCCATCTCCGAGAAGCTGAAAGCGCTGCTGGTCATTGCCGGCAGAATCCAGAAGGGCGGGCGGCGCGTCTCCGAAACGGACGTGGCGCGGGCGCGGGCGGCGGGCGGCGACGATAAGGCGATCCACGACACAGTGCTCATCGCGGCGGCCTTCTGCATGTATAACCGCTATGTGGACGGCTTGGCGACCCTGACGCCGACCGACCCGGCCGACTATGAGCGCATGGGCGCCGCCCTAGCCCGCAGCGGCTATGGGCGCGGCGCGGAGTAGACGCAGACACATAGGAGCAGATTCATGGCAGCGAGACGCACCCCTTCCCCGCCAAACGCCCGGCAGGACGAAGCCCAGAAATATCGGCGGACTCTGCAGCGGCTGCTCGGCAGCCTCGCCGCCCACCTGCCCACCCACCAGCCCTCATTCCAGTCGGCGTTCCTGCTGGAATTCAACCGCGCCGCCCAGGCACACGTCCCGAGACGACACAAAGGAGCATGACACGATGGTAGACCTCACCAACGAACGGGTACTTTTAGACAACCAGAAGACAATCCTGGACAACCAGAAGGACATCAAGGCGAACCAAGAGCAGATCAAGGGGAACCGGGACAAGCTCGACGGCATCCTGAGCAATCAAGAGGGTATTCTCGCGAACCAGAAGACGATCATCGCCAACCAGGAAAAGCTTCTCGCGAAATGAGCGGGGTGCGCGCTTTCTGTGCTATCATTACACCGTGTTAACACTCACGAATGCGCCCCTCACGGCCACCGACCCGCCTGCGCCGCCGCGCCGCCGGAACGTCGCCGCCCTCGCCCTGCCTCTGCTGGTCCTGCTGGCCGCGCTCGGCCTGTGGGCTGGCATCACCAGCCTGCACGTCCACGGGCACCTTCTGGTCCCGACTTACGGGACGCCCTCGCCGCTGGCCGTCGCCCAGGGCATCCCGGACGAATTGCACTCCGGACGGCTGTTCTCGGACACCGCCGCGTCCCTGTTCCGGGTCGGCGTGGGTTTCGGCCTGGCCGTCCTGCTCGGCGTCCCTTTGGGGCTGTGGATGGGCACCCAGCCGCTGGCGCTGGCGGCCTTCCTGCCCGGCGTCAACTTTTTCCGGTGCTTGTCGCCGCTGGCCTGGTTCCCCTTCGCCATCCTCTGGTTCGGCGTCGGGGATGCCCCAGCGATCTTCTTGATCTTCATGGCCTCGTTCTTCCCGCTGGCCCTGACGACGATGGCCGCTGTGGAGAACATCCCCGCCGTGCATTTCCGGGTCGCCCGCGATTACGGATTTAAGGGGCGCGAGCTGCTGCTGCATGTGACCCTGCCGGCCATCATGCCGCAGGTCATCACTGCCCTGCGCGTCACGGCAGGCGTCGCCTGGGTGGTCATCGTGGCCGCCGAGATGGTCGGCTGCAAGGATGGGCTGGGCTACGGCGTGTCCGACGCCAACAACGCCCTGCGCCTGGACCTGGTTGTCCTGTACATGCTCCTGATCGGCCTCCTCGGGGTCGCCCTGGACCGCCTGCTGGCGCAGCTCACCCGCCTGCCGTCCGTCCGCTGGGGCTATGAGCGTTAGCATGAGCGACACGCAAGATGCCCTGCGGCTGGACCGCGTTTCGCGTTCGTTTGGGTCCGTTTCCGTCCTGGAAGACCTGTCGATGATCGTCGCAAAGGGCGAGTTTGTCGTCATCGTCGGGCCGTCCGGGTGCGGAAAGAGCACCCTGCTGAACGTACTCTCGGGTGCCCTCTCCCCCTCGTCGGGGACGGTCACGGCGGCGGGCGTCCTGCGGACCGTCTACCAGCAGGACGGCTTGTTCCCCTGGCTTTCCGTCCGGGACAACATCGCTTTGGGCCTGCGGTTCCTGCCAGACGGCGCGGAAAAGACGCGCGAACTCGATGAGCTGCTTGCCTTGATCCGGCTGGCCGAGTTTGCCGGCCACTTCCCGCACCAGCTCTCGGGCGGAATGCGCCAGCGCGTCGAGCTGGCCCGTGCCCTCGCCGGCCGCTCCGACGTCCTGCTGCTGGACGAACCGTTCTCGGCCCTGGACTACCAGACCCGCCTGCGCCTGCGACGTGAGCTGGCCCGCCTGCTCGCCCTGCGCCCGCGCACCGTTGTCTTCGTGACGCACGATATCGAGGAGGCCGCCCAGCTCGCCGACCGCGTGCTGGTCTTGACCGAGCGCCCCGCCCGCATTCGCACCGAGCTTCGCTTGTCAACCCCGCGCCCGCGCGATCTGACCCAGCCTGATGTCGTCGAGGCGAGCCGGAGGATCATCCACGATCTGGGGCTGGACGAAGCGGAGTGACCCACCCCGGCACTGTCGCGCCGACCCTCCCGAGGCTTTGTTGGGGGGCGTGATGATCAGGCGGGCGGTTAAAAGTGCCGTTCTGCTGCCACGTCGCCTTAGCCGTGCCGCCCCTTTGATAAAATAGCCACCTAGTCATCACACAAAACTGACCGATCACCATCCCAGTCCACTCTCCTGCTTCGGGAGGGGCGGCGCGCAAGCGCCGGGGTGGGTTTCCAAGGAGAACGCCCTCATGCCCTCATCACTGCCTACATCACTCAAGATCGCTCTTGGTGCCGCCGGAGCCATTATTCTGCTCGCCCTGCTGCACTTCCAGCCCTGGAAGCATAGCCAGAGTGCCGCCGACAACACCGTCCACAGCGGACCCAACAGCGCCGCCCGGCAGGAGCTGACCGTCGGCTTCCTGCCCGTCACCTGTCACCTCACCTGTCCCGTCACCGATTACGCCTCCCACCAGAGCGCGACCGGGACCAACTTCAACTCGCAGCGGTTCACCGACTTCCCCACCGTCGCCGCCGCCGTCAAGGCGAGAAAGATCCAGGCGACGTTCATGATCGTCCCGCTCGCCATGAAGCTGCGCGAGCAGGGCGTCCCCGTCAAGATCTGTTACCTCGGCCACCGGGACGGGTCGGAGATCGTCGTCGCCAAGAACGACCCGGCCAAAAGCCTGCGCGACTTGAAGGGTAAGACGCTCGGCATCCCCAGCCTCTACAGCAACCAGAACCTCGTCCTGCACCAACTCATGCGCCGGCAGGGCCTTGCCGACGGTGACATCAACATCCGCGTCCTGCCGCCACCCCAGATGCCCACTGCCCTCGCATCAGGAGCCATTGACGGCTACTTCGTCGGCGAGCCGTTCTGCGGCAAGGCCGAAATGGACGGCACCGGCCGCGTCCTGTATTACGCCAAGGACGTCTGGCCGCACTTCATCTCCTGCGCCCTTGTCGTCCACGAGGACCTCATCCGGGACCATCCCGACCAGGTGCGTGACCTGGTCAGCGGCATCGCCCGCTCCGGCGCGTGGGCCGACGCTCACCGGCTGGAGGCCGCGAAGATCGCCGCCCCGATGTACCGCCAGAACCAGAAGCTGCTGGAGTTCGTCTTGACCCAGCCTAAAGACCGCGTAAGCTACTCAATGCTGACTCCCACTGACGCCGACATACAAGCCATCGCCGACGCCGCCTTGGACCAGAAGGTCCTGACCAAGCCCTGCAAGGTCTCCGACCTCGTAGACCGCGAGTTCATCCCCAAGGACATCCAGCCCGCCGATATCAAGGTGGCGGGGAAGTGAACCCACCCCGTCGCTGTCGCGCCGACCCTCCCGGAGCGGGAGGGTGGACTGGGTGGGTGGTCGGGGGGGGGGTGAGGGATGATTGGGAGCAGGCGGGTTAAGGGCGGCCTCAGAAGGGCCGTCGCCGTACTTACTAGGAAGCCGTCACTCTCCTCGAAGACACTGAAGCCGTCACTCTCCTCGAAGACACTGAAGCCGTCACTCTCCTCGAAGACACTGAAGCCG
>JANOOM010000393.1:0-6921 GCA_031421335.1 Armatimonadota bacterium | reverse complement strand
GTGTTCGCCCTTTTCTTTGCGTTCGCCCTTTCTCTTTGCGTTCGCCCTTTCTCTTTGCGTTCGCCCTTCCTACCCCCTGTCGGGTACAATGCTCCCATATGAATGGTGTTCTGAACATTGACAAGCCGGCGGGCATGACCTCGCACGACGTCGTCGCCCGCGTCAGGCGCACTGCGCGGATCAAGCGTGTCGGCCACGCGGGGACCTTGGACCCCGACGCGACCGGGGTACTCTTGGTGTGTCTGGGCGCGGCGACGCGACTCTCGGACTTGCTGGCCGACGAGGGCAAAGAATACCGGGCGACGCTGGCCCTGGGCGTGACGACGACGACCGAAGATGCGTCGGGAGAAGTGCTGACACAGGTGGACGCCGGCCACGTCACCGAAGCGGACCTTGCTGCTGTGCTGCCGCGCTTCGTCGGCGACGTGTCCCAAATCCCGCCGATGGTGAGCGCGGTGCATCACGAGGGGCGGCGGTTGTACGAGCTGGCCCGCGAGGGCGTCACGGTCGAGCGCGCGGCCCGGACGATCCACATTGACAGTCTTACTATGGCAGACTTCACGCCGGGCGCCGTGGCGACGGCGACGCTCCACGTCGCCTGCGGCAAGGGGACCTATATCCGCACCCTCTGTGCCGACCTGGGCGCGGCCCTCGGGGTGGGGGGCCACATGGCGATCCTATGCCGGACGCGCGTCGGCGCGTTCAATGTCGCGGCGGCGACGCCTCTCGCCGCTCTGACCGAGGAGAACTTGCCGGGCCTGCTGGTCTCGCCCTCCGACGCGCTCGGCAGCATGCCTGCCCACCGCGCTGACGCGGAGGCCGATGCGAACGACATCCGACACGGGCGCTCCCTGCCTTCGTCCCTGCCGCCGGACACGGTGGCGCGCATTTTGGACGCCCAGGGCGCGCTCATCGCATTAGGCCGCGCCGACGGGGAACGGCTGCACCCGTTTAAAGTGTTTGCCCTGTGACAACAGCCATGCGTACTCTTTATCCACTCCAAGACTCGGCCGAGACCCTGCAAAACACCGTCGTTGCCATCGGCGTCTTCGACGGTGTCCATCGGGGGCACCAGGAGATCCTAAAGCAGACAGTCCGCGAGGCCCGCTCGCAGGGCCTGACGCCGGTCGTCCTGACCTTCGACATCCACCCCACGGAACTATTCGCGCCCCTCCAGTCGCCCGCGTATATCGCCTCGCTCGCGCAGCGTGTGGAACTCATAGAGGAGTTCGGTGGCGGGATCGAGGCCGTCGCCGTCGTGCGTTTCGACAAGGCTTTCGCGGGTCTGTCCCCGGAAGCCTTCGTCGCGGACGTGTTGGAAGGCACTTTGGGTGCGTGCCACGTCCTCGTCGGCGCGGACTTCTGCTACGGGACGCGGCGGTCGGGGTCGGTGACGACGCTGCTCCGCGACGGCGCGCGCAGTGGATTTACCGTCACCGTCGTTCCGCCCATCCTCATCGGCGGGGAGCGCGTCAGCAGCACCCAAATACGCGGCCTGGTGGCAGGCGGCGACCTGCCCGCCGCAACGTACCTGCTCGGCCACCCGTTCGTCGTCCAAGGCGTCGTCGGCCATGGCAAACAGCTGGGTCGGACGCTGGGCTATCCGACGGCCAATCTCGCCCCAACGCAGCCCGGCCAGCTCCTGCCCGGCAACGGCGTCTACGCCGCCTATGCCCATCTTGCCGATGGCCGAAAAATTCGCGCGGCGGTGAGCGTCGGAACCAATCCCACCACCGATACTGACGGCGGGCGCAAAGTCGAGGCGTTTTTGATGGACGACTTCGCGGAAGACCTGTACGGACAGCCGTTCAGCCTCGACTTTCGCGAGAAGGTCCGCGACGAGCAGAAGTTCGACAGTCTGGACGCGCTGATCGTGCAGATGGCACAAGACGTAAAATTGATCGCTGCTTCATTGCCTCTTCGTTTGTAGAAGTTCGTGCAAAATAGTAGGAGACCCGTTTACCATGCCTGAATTTGATGTCTGCGTTGTGGGTGGCGGAATGGCTGGTCTTTGTGCAGCCATCGCGGCGGCACGTAATGGAGCAAAGACCGCCTTGATTCACGACCGACCCGTGTTTGGCGGAAATGCCTCATCGGAAGTACGGATGTGGATTGGCGGCGCACACGGAAAGCACAACAAGGAGACAGGGATTATTGAGGAGATGCAGCTGGAAAACTGCTACCGTAATCCTTCGCTTCAGTACTCGATCTGGGACAGTGTTTTGTATGGCAAGGCAGCCTTCCAGCCGGGACTCACTCCCTATTTAAACTGCTCCGTTACCTCCGGGGAAAGGGCGGGTGACCGCCTGGTGAGCGTCAGCGCCTGGCAGTTGACGTCCCAGACATGGCATCATGTGCGGGCCGCACAATTTATTGACTGCTCTGGAGACAGCATTCTGGCTGAGATTGCCCAAGCGGATTTCCGTGTGGGACGTGAGGCTCGCCATGAGTTCCAGGAGGATATTGAGCCGGTCGAAAGCGATCTGAAGACCATGGGCAATTCACTGCTTATCCAGGTCCGACGGACCAAGGAGCCGCAGCCGTTTATCCCACCCGCGTGGGCTTATCGCTTTACGCAGCCGGAAGATCTGCCTTGCCGGCTCGATGGGGTCAACGGGCAGAACTTCTGGTGGATTGAGGTCGGTGGCCTCAATGATACTATTCACGAGGCCGAGCTAATTCGTGATGAGCTGATGAAGATCGTTTATGGAGTCTGGGACTACATCAAAAATTATGCCCCCGAGAAAGAGCGGGCCGCCCACTGGGCGCTCGAATGGGTCGGCGCGCTGCCGGGCAAGCGTGAAAGCCGACGCTATCTCGGGGATCATGTCCTGACGCAGAATGACATTCGGGCCGGCGGCATCTTCGATGACATCATCGCCTATGGCGGATGGTCTATGGATGATCATCATCCGGCAGGTATTTTTTATCCGGGACAGCCCACGATCTTTCACGCGGCGCCCTCGCCTTACGGTATCCCCTACCGCTGTCTTTATTCCCGCAATGTCGTCAATCTTTTGTTCGCCGGCCGCAACATCTCTGTGACTCATGCCGCGCTTTCCAGCACACGTGTGATGGGAACCTGCGCTGTGCTTGGGCAGGCGGTAGGAACGGCGGCGGCGCTTTGCGCGCAAAAGGGCTGCGATCCAAGAGATTTGAGCGTAGGGGAAGATCTGCGTGAATTGCAGGCGACCTTGATGGACGACGACTGCTGGCTACCTGGCTTGCGCCGTCCCGAGTCCGAGCTGGCCCGGTCAGCCCAGCTTATGGCGGCAGGGCAGGATGCAGGTGTTCTCCGAGACGGCTGCGAACGAGACCGTGAAAATGAATCTCATGCGTGGTCGGGAGATTTAGGCGCTCCTCTCGAATATCGCTGGCCGCAGCGGGTGAAAATAGCCGGTGCCCGCCTGGTCTTCGACAGCAATCTTTCCCACGCAAAACCGATGCCGCACAGTTATCCGCAGAAAGGGAATCGTGTGCTTGTCCCTTCCACGCTCATCCGTGAATTTCGGCTGGAAGCGCTGGATGAGGAGGGGCAATGGTACACCGTCCATCACGAACAAAATAATTATCAGCGGTTCGTTTGTATCGAATTAAATATCCAAACCTGCGCCCTACGTTTCATTCCTGAAGCGACGTGGGGCTATGAAACCGTCCGAATTTTTTCCTTTGAGCCGCTTGAAGTCTATGTGCCTAAGATTCCGCATATTTGTGAAGGGCAGCATTTCCGCCAGGTGCGAAACCGTCTTGATCCCCTTGACCTCGCGCCGCCCGCACTCAGCTGCGAAGAAGCCGTCCGCCCTAGTTCCGGCGCCTGAAGGAGAGAGCCTCTCGCGCACAGAGAGATTCCCCCGATGTTGGGTATAAGAGTGGCATGGGAAAATGGACCCGCCTTCTTATCATCATCGCGACCGTGCTGCTGCTTATCACTTTCCTCGGTGTCGGCATTCATGTCGCGACCTATATCCACCATACACTGCTCTTGTTCGCCCTGGGCGGCCTGGTCGCTTATGCCCTCAGTCCGCTCGTGGAACGATTGAGCCGGACACGGCTCTCGCGGCCCTTGAGCGTTGCTGTCGTCTTCATCTGTCTGTTCGCGCTCTTTGGGTTTGGTGCGTGGTTCCTGGAAGGCAAGCTCGCCGGCCAAATCCAGGATGTCCAGCAGAACTTCCCTCACTACAAGCAGGCCGCGCTCGACCGGGCCGGTAACCTGGACCAGAAGCTGGCCGCCCGGCATATCAAGTTCAGCCTGACCGACACGATACAGCACCCGCCCGCCGAGTTCAAGACCCTCGGTGAGAAGGCCGGGCAGGACGCCCTGCCGATCCTGCGGCGCTCCTTCACCGACGCCGCCGAGGCCGTCATCGTGCTGCTGATCGCACTTTATTTCCTCATTTTCGCGCCGGACATGCGTGAGAAGTTCAATGAAATGCTTCCGACCGATCTAGGACGCCGCGCGGACCTGTGGGAAACCGATGTCAGCCGGATTTTGGGCGGATTCGTCAGCGGTCAGCTCATCATCGCGCTCATCATGGGAGCGGCGGCGGCTCTGGGCTGCCTTGCGATCGGGATTGGCCCGTGGCTGATCATCGGCCTGTTCGTGGTCGTCGCCTCCCTCATCCCCGTCTTCGGGCCATACATTGGGGCGATCCCCGCCGTCTTGGTCGCCCTTATCACCCCGACCCATATTCACAGCCCGGTCGGAGCGGCCATCGCCGTGGTTGTGCTATTTGTCGTCATCAACGAGGTCGGCGGCAAGGTTTTGTATCCGAAGCTGGTCGGCAGCGCCCTGGGCCTGCACGAAGTCCTAGTCCTGTTCGTACTGTTTGCGGGCCTGGAGATCAACGGCATCGTCGGGACATTATTCGCTGCCCCCGTTGCCGCCCTCGCCATCGTGACGATGATTCACCTCTACCGTCTGTGGTCGGACATGCCGGACAGCCTGATCTCCAATGCCAACCGTGTGGAGGCCCGGCAGGCGGGCAAGATCGCCCCCGCCGCTGCCGCTGCCGAGCCGGAGACGCAGGCCAGCGACCCAAAGGCACGGGTCCCGCGCGGGTCACACGTCGGCTAACTTACGCGCGCCTTGACACCGGGCGCCATGACCGGGTACACTGTGCCGAATACACCAAGGTTTAAAACGTACAAGGGGGACAAGAGCTAAATGGCTCTGCTCAAAGAACAGAAAGAAGTCGTGATCGACGACAACAAGACGCACGACGCGGACACCGGCTCGCCCGAAGTCCAGATCGCGCTGCTAAACGCGTCCATCAAGAACCTCACCGAGCACCTGAAGATGCATCGGCATGACAACCACACCACGCGCGGCCTGCTGGTGCAGATCGGCAAACAGCGCCGCCTGCTCAACTATCTGGCGGCTAAAGACATCAACCGCTACCGCGCGCTCGTCGCCAAGCTCGGCATCCGCAGCAAGCACTAACACTGCACCCCCGCTTGGCCACGACGCCCGGCGCGGCCCCGAAAAGCAGATGCCTCCTGGCGACTTAAACCGCGCAGGGGGCATCTTGTTTTTGACGGCGCAATCCAAATCCCAGCAATCCGAAATCCCACTGGCGTAACGTAAACGGAGAGATAAAACAGACACATGGAACACTTTGTAGAGGCCGAATGGTGCGGCGCGACACTTCGCATCAGCACCGGCAAACTCGCCCAGCAGGCCAACGGCGCCGTCCTGCTCGCAAACGGCGACACGATGATCCTGGCGACCGCCACGATGTCCAAAGAGCCGAAGTCCCACCTCGATTTCTTCCCCCTCACCTGCGACTACGAGGAAAGAAAGTATGCCAACGGCAAGATTCCCGGCGGCTTCATCAAGCGCGGCGGCCGCCCCGGCGAGAAGGCCACCCTCACCTGCCGCTTGATTGACCGCCCCTTGCGGCCCTTGTTCCCTTACGGCATGCGGAACGAGACCCAGGTCATCGCCATGCCGCTCTCGTATCAGCCCGAGTTCTCCCCCGACGTCCTTTCCGTCACCGCCGCGTCCGCCGCGCTGATGGTCTCCGACATCCCCTTCAACGGCCCCATCGGCTGCGTTCGCGTCGGCCTTGACGCCGACGGCGCGTTCATCCTCAACCCCTCGTTCCCCGAGCAGCAGGAAAGCCCGCTGGATTTAATCGTCGCCGCCAGCGAAGAAGCCATTGCCATGGTCGAGGCCGGCGCGTCCGAGGTCAGCGAAGAAAAGATGCTCGAAGCCATGGACTTCGCGCATGAAGCCTGTAAAAAGCTCTGCGCCATGCAGCGTGAGCTTGCCGCCAAGGTCAACAAGCCCAAGGCCGACGTCCCCCTGCACCACGTCCACGCCGAGATCCTGGGCGTCATCCAGGAGCGCTTCAATGGCACTCTGCGCGCGGGACTCCAGGACCCCGATAAGTCGTCGCGCGAGGCCGGCCTCTCCCTGCTCATCAATCAAGTGGTGGAAGACCTGAAGGGCGAGTACCCGGACAACATCGCCGACATCAAGGAGGCCGCCGACAAGGCCGTCAAGGACCAGCTCCGCGACCTCATCTTGACCGAAGGCAAGCGCCCCGACGGACGCGGCACGACCGATATTCGCAAGATAGACTGCGAAGTCGGCCTGCTCCCGCGCGTCCACGGGACGGGCCTGTTCACGCGCGGCCAGACCCAGGTGCTGACGACCCTCGTGCTCGGGTCAGGCGACGATGCCCAGATGGTGGATACGCTGGAAGAAGACAGCGAAAAGCACTACATGCACTTCTACAACTTCCCGCCCTACTCGGTCGGCGAAGCGCGCCCCCTGCGTGGGCCGGGCCGACGCGAGATCGGCCACGGTGCCCTCGCCGAGCGCGCCCTGCGGGCCGTCATCCCTTCCCGCGAGCAGTTCCCATACACGATGCTGCTGACCTCGGAAGTGCTCGAATCCAACGGCTCGACCTCCATGGG
>JANOOM010000392.1:0-2296 GCA_031421335.1 Armatimonadota bacterium | reverse complement strand
TTTGTCGTTCACGTTGTAAGGCACGACGCATCAGACTTTAGGACGAAGCACATGCGATGTCGCTAGAGCGGCAGATACCTGACCTTGTTAAGTACCCACGCATATGTTTCCTGGGATTCTGCCCCATCCCTCAAAGACTGGGCTACTCGTACAAAACCTACTTAGGTCTGAAGAAATCCCAGGTTTCTTTTGCATGACTACTTAGTAGGCGACGACGGCGTAAATTTGGGGCAGTGACAGGTGGGGATGAGCCTCCAAGATGCGTTCGGCTGACTTCCCGCTGACATGATCCAAAATGACCTCAACGACCTTCGTATTGCTGTCGTCAATCCAGGCCACACCACGTTCATCGCGGTGGACACGCAAAGTCCCCGCATATAGGCCGATCTGAACGGGAAACGATGGTTTTGAGTTTGGGTTCACCATGATTACTCCTCTACCCGTATCCAGTTCTCAATAGCAGAGACGATGTGCAGGCGGCTAATGACATCTAATGACGAACGCAGGTTCGCTTCCAAAGTCTGGTGCGTGATCCAGACGATCTCGGCGTCGCCGCCGGGCAGGGCGCGCTGGACGACGCTTTCGATGCTGACGTTGAAGTCGCCGAAGACGGAAGCCAGGCTCGCCAGGACCTTGGGCCGGTCGTGGGCAATGAGGCGGACGTAGTATTTCGTCCGCAGGCGAGCGATCGGCAGCGTCGGCTTCTGGTCGTAGCAGGTGCAGCCGATACGGCCCGTGGCGTTGCGGCGGATGTTGCGGGCAATCTCGACGATATCGCCGACGACCGCGCTGCCGGTCGGGAGGGCGCCCGCGCCGCGCCCGTAGAACATGACGTCGCCGACGGCGTTGCCGCGCAGCAGGATGGCGTTGTTGACGTCGCTCACCGAAGCCAGCGGGTGGGCACGGGGCAGCAGGACGGGGTGGACGCGCACTTGAAGGACGCCGCCGAGGTCCTGGCCGATGCCAACGATCTTGATGACGTAGCCCAATTCGCGGGCGACCTCGATGTCGCGCTTGCTGATCTTCGTGATGCCCTCCACATAGATCTGCTCGGGCAGGACGCGCGATGTGAAGGCGATGGAGCTGAGAATGGCCGTCTTGTACTGGGCGTCGTAGCCCTCGACGTCGTTGGTCGGATCGGCCTCGGCGTAGCCCTGCGCCTGGGCCTCGGCCAGCACGTCGGCGAAGTCGGCGTCTTCGGCGGTCATCTTGGACAGGATATAATTGGTCGTGCCGTTGACGATGCCCATGACCTGCGAGAACTGGTTGCCGGCCAGCGCCTGCTTCAGCGGCTGGATGATGGGGATTCCGCCGCCGACGCTGCCCTCGAAGTTGAAGTCAAGGTCGCGGTTTTCGGCCTCGTGCAGTAGGTCGTGACCGGCCTTCGCCATCATTTCTTTGTTGGCGGTGACGATGTTCTTGCCGTTCCGTATGGCCCGCAGGACGAGGTCATGGGCGGGCGTGACGCCGCCGATCAGCTCGCAGACGATGTCAATGTCGGGGTCATCAGTGACGTCCTCGGCCCGCCCGGTCAGAAGATGCGGGTCCACGACCACGTCACGCACCTTGCCGATGTCCCGGACGGCGATCTTTTTGATGACAACGGGGAGGCCGACCTTGCGGGCAATCGTCTCGGCGTTCTCGGTCAGGACGCGGACGGTGCCACTCCCAACGACGCCCAGGCCGATGATGCCGATGTTGATTTGCTGCCGCACTTCTGCTAAGGGTTGGGTCATTGCGGCTCCACGAAGATCAAAGGCTGCCCCTGCTGGACCAGCTTGCCGCTCTCGACGGGGGTCTCGGTGACACGGCCCGTCGTCTCGGACGGCACCTCGCTGTAGACCTTCATCGCCTCGATCAGCCCGATGGTCTGACCGACGCGGACGGTGTCGCCGACGCTGACGAACGGCGGGTCTTCCGGCGAGGGCGAACGGTAGAAGACGCCGACCATCGGCGACTCCAGTGCGACGGCGGTTGTTACCTGCGCGGGCGTGGCCGAGACGGGCGACGCCGTCACGGCGGTCTCGGAATAAGCGGGCGACTGGTCCGGCGGCAGAACGTGGGGGTGGGCAAACACCACCGCCGCTCCTGGCGCGGGGGCCGGCATTGCCTCGAACGCAGCTTTGACAGTCAGGGTCACGCCCTCGCCGCCGACCGTCAGCTCAGACAGGCCGTTTTCCGCGACGAGCCGCGCCAAGCGGCGCAGTGTTTCGGTCATTTCCGTTTCCCGGTTCGCGCTCTCCTGGTCGGGCGTCAGCATGACCGGGTGAGTGTCGGGCGCGGCGTTTTCCATTTG
>JANOOM010000391.1:0-1710 GCA_031421335.1 Armatimonadota bacterium | reverse complement strand
GCCAGCTCGTCGCCCTGGTCGGTCAGTCGGGCGCGGGCAAGACGACATTGACCTACCTCATCCCCCGCTTGTACGATGCCGACGCGGGCTGTGTCTCCATTGACGGCCACGATATCAAGCACATCAAGCTCGAATCGCTGGGACAGGCGATCGCCGTCGTCACCCAGGAAACCTACCTCGTTCACGACACGATCAAAGCCAACCTGCGCTACGGCAGCCCCAACGCTTCAGACGCCGAGCTGATCGTCGCCGCCTCGGCCGCCGCTATCCACGACCACATCGCCGGCCTGCCCGCCGGCTACGATACCGTGGTCGGCGAGCGCGGCTACAAGCTGTCCGGCGGCGAGAAGCAGCGCATCGCCATCGCGCGGGCCATCCTCAAGAACCCGCGCATCCTGATCTTGGACGAGGCGACGTCTGCCCTCGACACCCACTCCGAGCGGCTGATTCAGGCCGCTTTAGTGCCGCTGATGGCAGGCCGGACGACCTTCGCCATCGCCCATCGGCTTTCCACTATCCTCGCCGCCGATCTGATTTTAGTCCTGGAAGACGGCTGCATCGTCGAACGCGGCACCCACACCGCCCTGCTGTCGGCGGGGGGCGCTTACGCCCGCTTGTATGCCGCCCAGTTCCGGGAAGGCGAGGGCGCGGCTCCTTCCTTTCCCCCTCAGCCTCTCGCTCTCAGCCTCTGACACTCACCGCCCGCCCATCATAGACCACGGTTCGGTCAGCCGCCGGGCTGGGGGCCGAACCGGCGCCCCTGCCCGGACCCACCCAGACGATGCGGAAAGTGCGCTTTGACAGCATTCCGGGGAAGCGGCCCGCCCGTGCGCCGAATGTCAGGGTCCGGGCCGACTCGTTCCACAGAATCGGGATGGTCGCGTACTGGCCGCGCTCGTAGTTCGTGTTGTCGCCCTCGTCTTCGTACAATGTGAACGCGCCGTCCGCGCCCCGGTAGACGCGCAGTTCGATGGGGTCGGCGGGCTTTTCTGCGACATATTGCAGAGCGGGGCCAAGCGGCAGGATAGTCCCGGCCTTGACGTACAGGGGTATCTGGGCGATTGGGGCAGGGGCGGTGATAGTCCGGCCGCCCGTCAGCGTTTGGCCGGTCCAGAAGTCGGTCCAGGACGTGCCGGAGGGCAGATAAACGGGCCGCGTGGTCGCGCCTGGCTTTGTCACCGGGCAGACCAGGACGGATGGGCCGAACAGGAACTCGTCGCGGCTCTCGCGCGCCGTCCGGTCGTTCGGAAAGTCGAAGACCAGGGCGCGCATCAGGGTCGCGCCATGATGCGTCACCTGCCACGATTGCGAGTAGATGTAGGGCATCAGGCGGTAGCGCAGGGCGTCGTATCGGAGCAGCGTCGCCTGCGTTTCCGGCCCGAAGCGCCACATCTCTTTGGCGGTCGAGGTGCCGTGGACGCGGAAGATGGGACAGAAGGCCCCCCACTCGAACCAGCGCGTGAACAGCTCGCGGTACTCGGGGTTGGCATTGCCGCCGGGGTAGTTGACGAAGAACGCGCCGATGTCCGTGGTCCAGTAGGGGACGCCGGATAGGCAGAAGTTCAGCCCGGCGGGGATCTGGCGGCCGAACACGTCCCACGAGGCCGTGATGTCGCCCGACCAGGTCGCCGCGCCGTTCCGCTGCTGGCCCGCATAGGCCGACCGGGTCAGGATGAAGACGCGCTTGTGCGGGTCGGCGGCCCGCTGGCC
>JANOOM010000390.1:0-8449 GCA_031421335.1 Armatimonadota bacterium | reverse complement strand
CGCAGCGCTTGACGCACAGCTACGTCTTAGCCGAGTTTGTGCCGCTGTGTCAGGCGCGCGGGCTGAAGCGCGTGGACACGTTGGAATTCCTGGCGGATCTCACCGACAATCCATTCGTGGAAGTGATTTGGGCGGACGAGGCGCTCCATCGCGCCGCCCAATCTTACCTGGAAGCGCGGCTGGACAAGCGGTATTCCCTCTGCGATGCCATCAGCTTTGTGGTGATGCAGGAGGGTGGCATCACCGAGGCGCTGACAACGGATCATCATTTCGAGCAGGCCGGATTTCAGAAATTGCTGCGCTGATTTCCCGTACTTGCCAAGGAGCCGCCCGCCATGCCGGAAGTCGTGTTCGATTACCAGACCGAATCCCGGCGCGTCAAAGAGGCGCTGCGGACCGCGTTCCCACATGACACCATCGCCACCGATGAGGGCTACAATGGGCGCGTCCACGTCAAAGTCGTCTCGGAGCGCTTCAACCGCAGGTCGGAGCGTGAAAAGCAGGACTTGATCCATGAGATCCTGCGCGACACGCTTGGTGCTGACGCGCAGGTCGTTTCACTCGCCATGGCTTACGGCACGGACGAGCTTTGATGGGGATGTTTCACGACGAAGCCCCGGCCCCGTGTTGGGGGCCGGGGCTTCTGCGTCCGACTAACGCTCCTGGTCGGTCGGGCGGATCAGGATCTCGTTGACGTTGACGCGGGCGGGCTGGGTGACGGCGTAGAGGATGGCGGCGGCGATGTCCTCGCTCTCTAGCGGGGTCATGGCCTGGACGAAGTCCTCGATCTGCTTTTTGGACTTGGGGTGCGTGATGTGCTGGGTCAGCTCCGTCGCCACCGCGCCCGGCTCGATGATCGTGACCCGAATCTTGTCCTTGTAGACCTCCTGGCGCAGTGACTCGGAAAAGGCCCCGACGCCCCACTTGCTGGCGTTGTAGACGCCCGCGCCCGCCCGCGCGGTCCGGCCCGCCACGCTGGAAATGTTGACGATGTGGCCCGACCCCTGCGCGCGCATCAGCGGCAGGGCGGCGTGGGTAGCATACATCAGGCCCATAACATTAGTCTGGATCATGCGCCGCCAGTCCTCCGTGTCGGCATCGCCGATGGGGCCGAGCAGCATGACGCCCGCGTTGTTGACGAGGATGTCTAGGCGCCCGAAGGCGGCGTTTGCGTCCACGACCATCTTGCGCGCCTGGTCCTCCTCGGCCACGTCGGCGACGATGACCTTCACCTTGCCGCCCTTGGCCTCAATGCGCTTCGCCAAATCCTCCAGTCGGTCCGCGCGCCGGGCGGAGATCGCGACGGCGGCCCCTTCTTCCGCCAAGGCGAGTGCCGTCGCCTCCCCGATGCCCGACGAGGCGCCCGTCACCAGCGCGACTTTCCCGTCCAGTTTCCCTGCCATAAGTCCGTGTCTCCTTTGATACTTCTCCGTAGCCGGCGCCCCCCGCAATGGCGGAGCGTGTCGGCGTCGTTTGGCCAGTGTACCCAGGAGGGCGCGGCTTCGTATCAGGCGAGGCGATTGGGCGCAGACAAGATTCAGTGCCGGCGGGTGTGGGCGGCGGCTTTGTGGGGCCTCAATCTATTGCGAGTTGCCAGCAGGGTCTTGGAACTGAATAGGCCACCCGTGCCGAACAATTCAGGGAGGCCGATGGAGAACCGAAAGACGCCCAAGGCGAGGCGCAGCAAGATTTCGCTCATCTTGTTCTCCCGAAGGTGCGGAGGTGGCTCGCCCATGTCATCCTAGCGGCGGCTTGTGCTTGCGGCTCAGGGTTAGATACAGCGCCAAGCCATGATATTCCGCCAGTCCAGTGGCACCAGTGTACCCGGAAGGGCGCGGGTAGGAGTCCAGATCTCAGGGCTGTTCCAGCCGACGCAGATCCGATACATCCCAGAGCACGATGCCATGCGCGGCGGCGAAGGCGCGAGCCTCCGCCGTGAAGCCGGCGGGGCAGGCGGCGACCGGCGTGCCGCCGACCCCCTGGTCAGGGACCGCGCCGCGCAGCTCGCGCAGGACGGCGACTCCGACCGGCGCCTGGTGGTTTTTGCATTGGACCCAGAGGTGCGTCTCGATCTCCAGGGCGTCCCGGCGGCGGGCGACCAGGTCCAGCCCGCCGTCGTGGGAGGGCGGCGTCTGAAGCACGGCGAAGCCCTGTTCGCGCAGGCGCTCGGCCAGCCAGTCCTCAAAGTCGCGGCTGGACATCCGCGAGAAGGGCGGCGCATCCTCGGCGTCCGGGGCGGCGGCGCGCGGCGCGTCCAGCCCAAACAGGCCGAATAGCTCCTGCTCGTTAAGCGTGGCGGCCAGGTCCAGGCTCACATCGTCTACCATCTCGTGGAACAGGTGGTTCTTCGCGCCCAATGTCTGCGCGATTCGCTCCTCGATGGTGTCCGCGCAGAGGTAGCGGAACGAGGTGACGGGATAACGCTGTCCCATGCGGTGCGCGCGGCTGTCGGCCTGGTTCTCCAAAGCGGGGTTCCACCAGCGGTCGAGGTGGAAGACATAAGAGGCGTCCTGGAGGTTCAGACCGACGCCGCCCGCGCGCAGCGAGAGTAGGAGGATCTGGTGGCGGGGGGCATCATGAAAGCGTGTGATGACGGCAGCACGTTCAGCCCGGCTCATCCGGCCCGTATAAGCCAGCGGCTCGAACTCGCGCAGAGCCATCACCGCCCCCTCGACGCCGAAGGGCGGCGCGACGAACTGCGAAAAGAGCAGGGCGCGGTGTCCTTCCGCCGCCAGCGTCCGCATCCGGCGAGCGACATCCTCCAGCTTGACGGACTCGCCCGTCACGGGGTCGGCGTTGCAGATCTGCTTGAGCCGGATCACTAGTTCCAGCACGTCGGCGACCGTGACGGCGACGCCGGCTTGGGTCAGGGTGCGGACGCCCTCCCCCTCGGCCTTGTCATAGGCATCACGCTGTGCGGGCGGCAGGTCCAGGACGATCTCGATGGTGCGCTTGGCGGGAAGGTCGGCCAGCACGTCCTTCTTTTTGCGCCGGAGCTGCACGGTCTCCAGCCCCGCACGGATCTTGGACGGCTCCCCGGCCCACTCATCCGTCAAGAATTCCAGCAGCGACGCGACATCTTCCAGGCTGTTCTCCAGAGGCGTTCCGGTCAAGGCCCAGCGGCGCAAACGGGGGAGCCGCTTGCAGGCGAAGGCGATGGCCGAGCCGCGGTTCTTGATGCGCGAGGCTTCGTCCAGGATGACGACGCCCCATTCTTTCCGAACGGCGAGGCTGTCCCGGCCCCATTCCAGGTCGGCCCGCAGGGTCTCGTAGCTGATCAGGGCGATGTGCGCGGGCCGGTTCCACAGCCCCGCACGCGCGGCGGGGCTGCCCGCGATGATCGTCACGCTCAGATCCGGCCCCCAGAGGGCGATCTCCTGCCGCCACTGAGTCAGGAGCGAGGCCGGGCAGACGAGAAGCGCCGACTCGATGCGCCCTTGCAGGTAGAGGATTCGGAGGGCAGCGATGGCCTGGATGGTCTTGCCGAGGCCCATATCGTCGGCCAGCAGCAGGGCCGGGCGGGAGAGCAGCGCGGCCACCCCCTGTACCTGATAGGGCAACAGCGGAAACGGCCATTCCAAAACTCCCGCCGGGGCGACGAGCTGCGCGATGGGCGGCTGCAGCAGAAGGGTGAGCCGGGCCAGGAAGTCATCGGGCGGCAAGGCGGGTGTGTCCGAGCCTTCCGGACCGTCCCGGTCGCCCAGGCTCGGCGGGAAGCCCAGGCGGGTGAGACGGCTGAGGTCATAGCGCGTCGCCTCACTTAATGCCAGCGGACGGACGGCGGCGCGGACGGCGGTGGAAACAGGGAATCGCTCTGGGCGGCGCGACCGGGCCGGGTCCACCCGTGGGGGCGCGAGGGAGCGTGAGACGGCGGGCGGGGCAGTCATTCGGGGGCGTCTCCTCCATCACCAGGGAAAGGCCAGGGCGCTTGCGTATAGACTTCGCGTAAGGCCCGCCGCAGACGATTGAACGGCTCGAAGAGGGCGTCCCGGCGCAGGAGTTCCTGGTACAGATGATGCCCACGCATCCCAGACGCGGGCGGCTCGTTGATCCAGACGAGGCCGGCAGGGATATCCTCTTGGGGCGGCAGGACCTGGGCGAAAGGCAGGACAGGGGCGATCTCGACGCGACAGAAGTCCGGGGGGCCGAGGCCGGGCAAGCAGAGCAGCAGGTCCGGCTCGCGCCGGCAGGCATCGAAGAGCGAGTGAGACAGGGCAGTGATCGCCTCGCGCGATACGTCCGGCTCGGTCCAGAGCAGGCCGGAGGGGGGGACTAGGCGGTTGTGGACGAATTCCAGGGGCAGTCCGCGCCCGTCGAGCAGCAGAATGGCCCCATAAAAGGCCCCGTCACCGCCCAGCCGCAGGATGTCCAAATAGGCGACGCCGCTCTCTTCGAGCAGTCGAGAAGGCTTTTTGTAGGAGACAGACATGGCTTGGTTCAGAGTGCGAGCGAGAACAGCGAACATGCCCCGAGAACAGCGAACATGCCCCGAGGAGGGCGAATATGCCCCGAGGAGGGCGAACACAAGGTTCGCCCCTACGCCTCGTCGTCGGCTGGGATGGCATCATCTGGGATGGCCTCGGGATCGAAGCGCATGGCCTCCTCGGTCATGTGGGGCTGGTAGTCGGGGTAGAAGCGCCGGATGTCCCATTGGGCGATCCAGCGGCGGATTTCGGAGCGGATGGAGGTGCGGACATCCGTGCGCGGCAGAGTGGGGACGGTGAGGCCGTAAGCCTCCTGGTAGATGTCCCGGACACGATACTTGATGTCTTCCTCTTCTTCGGGCGTGGGCGTGTCGAGGAGAAGGGGGCGCTTCAGCAGCTCGATCCCACGCAGGGCGGCATCGCCCGGCGCGAAACGCTGCTCGTCGCGCGTCCCGCCCGTGACCGTGGTCTCAAGGAAGCCGCGCGTCATGGCGAAGACGGGCAGAATTCCGCTGCCCTCCTGCTCGGCGACGGCCCGCCACCAGCCCAGTTCGGAGTAGGCGGCGATGCGCTGCTTGAGGGAGAACTTGGCGATGCGCTCCACCTCGTCAAACATGACGACCAGGCCCCGCCCCCCCGCTGCCCGGAAGATCTGCGCCAGGAGGCGGAGGCGATCGTGCGCCAGTAGGGGATTGAGCGGGGCGGACAGGTCGTAATCTGCCACCTGCCCGATCTCCTTGAGTTTGCCCCGGATGTGGTTCTTGAGGAGCGGCTTGCCCTCGAAGTCGTTCAAGACCTGCGCGCGCAGTTCGCCCTCCGCCCGGAACTCGCGGTAGAGGGTGAGCAGGGCGTTGAAGCGGTCGGCGATGCCGGACTGCCGCGCCCAGTCGCACAAGACCTGGTACTCGACCGAGGGGACGGACATATCCGCCATCAATGTCGTCAGGGCCTTGCCCGCCCGGCCCGGCGCGTGGGCCGTTTCCGAGATCGCTTTCAAGACAAAGTGGCCATTCCCCAGCGGCATTTCCGGGCTGATGACGACATAGGCGGTCACAAAGCCATCCCGCTCGGCCAGCGACTGGAGGTAGGAAAGGAGGTGCGACTTCCCGGCCCCGAAGTTCGCCGAAACCAGCAGAGGCGTGGCCCCGCGCCCCTGCCCCACGGCATCCAGAGCGTCCTCGAACTGCTCCCGTATCTCCCGCTGGGTCGTGCCCAGGCGCGCGGCGGCGTGGCGGGAGGGGACGCCCGACCGGAGCGATTCAATGGCGCTGCGCGCCGTAACGACATCCGCGTTCATATAGACCTGAGTCCCCTGCCCTGAACGGCAGGGCTGTAAAAAAGCAAATCCCCGCCTGCGCGGGCATCGGAGTAGGGGCGCGATTCATCGCGCCCTTTTGGAGGCCGGACCATCCGTGTGCTGCGTGTTAACGACGGCTTCCGCCAACAAACAGGATTAAGCAGCGTGCGGTGTCAGGTAGATCAATCCGGCCCAAAGTTCAGGCCGACTGCCTGCATCAGTGCAGCGCACAGTTACGCCGCATCGCGCTCAGAAGCTTGGGGCATGGTCTGGATGAGCGCGCGCAGTACGGCGTTGACGGCATCCTGAGTGGTGAACACCGCCGCAACATTCGGTGCTAATTCTACTATCCGTGTTTGTGCCAGCCGGGCGGCAAAGCGATTAGGACGTGCCTTGCTGTAATCAATATCATACTCCGGTGACATGTCATCGGCCATCAGCTCGTCTACCAAAGCCTCCGGCAGAGGGTCGGCTTGATGCGGCTCAGAAGGTGACATCGTCTTCATATTTCTTACGCTCCTGTCGGGTGGGTTCACGCGCGCTGATTAAACGGATGTCTTCGCCGTGCTCCGTGAAACAGACGAACCGCAGCTTCCCCTGGTCGGAGTGACCGATAATGATTTCGCGTGGCTCTTGCTCGGAGTGTATCTGGTCATCTACCGTGACGGCGAGTGGGTCGTGGAAGACGGTTTGTGCTTCCTCGAACGGAACGCCGTGTTTCTGGAGTCGGTGTAGACATCTTTTTCGAGGTATTGGTATTGGCGTGCGAGGGCCATAAGCGTTCCTTTAGGCTTTCGGGTCGCCCAGATGCACGAGGGCGGCGGCGGGGTTGGGCTTCTGCTGGTCGTGGACTTCCAGGCCGATGCGGGTCTGGAGGGCGTCGTAGTTGAAGTAGTTGCGGCGCGAAAGCGCGTCGTAAAACTGCGGGCTGGTCTCGATAACGAGCAGGAAGCGCTGGAACCAGTCTATCTCGTCAATGAAGCGGCGGATCAGGGTCAGCATCTGCATATAGGCAGCATCGCTGTAGGAGACGGCGGGTTCGTTGTCGCCGAGGGCGATGAGGGCGGTGAGTTCGGCGTGGGACGCGCCCGCGGCGATGGCTTCTTTGAGGCGGCGATTGGACTCGGCCTCGCGCACGGATTTGGCGACCTTTTTATGCTCGTAAGGGCGCAGGTCCAGGGTGACGACCAGGCCGCTGTAGCCGACTTGGGAGAGCCAGTTGCAGAATGAGGCCAGCATATGGCGGGCGTTGGCCTGGTTGATGCGCTCGTAGATACGGATTTTCTTCAGGGCGGCGGACGCGCCGGGCAGGGTACGCCCCTGGAGCCAGGCCAGCAGGACCTCTTCGGTGGTCGGCGAGGCGGCAGCGGGGAGAAGCTGCGCCAGGCCGAGTTCCTTGATGGCCGTGCGGAAATCGGGCGTCATGGCCGGGTCGCGCAGCAGGGGCGTGGCGAACTCGCGCTGATACTGGTTCACCAGGTCAAGCGGGTCACGCCCATTGTCGGCGGCGATGCCGTCCAGGTCGTCCAGAGCGCGGTTCTCGGCGTGGATGCCGTGGTCGGCGAGGTAGCGGCGGGCCTGTTGGGCGGCCCAGTCCCGCCAGTCCACGCGCTCAGTGGCGGCGAAGAAGAACTTGTCAATACGGTGCAGGTCGCGCTTTTTGCCCCCCTCGTCGGGTGCGGCGGGGTCGAGGGCGGCGACGAAGTAGCCTCCCGCTTCAGCATCCGCAAGCACGCGGTCGCGGGCCGCGTGTAGCTGCGCCGGGGGGCCGCTGATGACCTTGACGGCGGAGCCGCCGGTGCGGATGTACTCGGCCAGGTATTCCCGGCTCAGGACGCTGCCCCACTCTTCGGGCGTGACATATTGGGTGCCGCTTTGGGTGTTGTTCATCGGAACTGTACCCCGTAGTAGCGGATCGGGCGACCGTCCTCGGCGATGACGGTGTAGATGTCGCGGTCTTTGACGTTGCCGGAGGGGTACTCGAAGTCGAACTTGCGCCCGGCCCGCGTGGTCTGGAGGCCCGACCGGTGCAGGGCGTAGAGGGCCTGGCCGAAGGCGGCGGGCGGATTGTCCTTTTTCCAGCCCGGCGTCAGGCTGAACAGGTCGTAGATGTCGCGGAACTTGGCGAAGGGGGCGTCGGCATCGGGACTGAGGCGCGCGGCCACGGCGAACAGGCTGTCCAGGAACTCCTGCGAGTTGCCGCCACTCGCGCGCTCGCGCAGGCGCTTCAGTTCAGCGGCGACGACGCGGGGGCGGAGGGCGGGCCAGTTGACTTTGCCCAGGGTCAGCGCGGAGCGGCCCGGCGCAGCGCGGACGACGAGGGGCGAGGAGATCAGGCTCTCGCCTTCTTCCAGCGCGCGCAGGCCCTGCTTCTCCATGGCAATGCGAAGCTCGCCGCGCCACTCGCCGCTTTCGAGATAGGCTCGGACGTCGAACTGCCAGGCGTCCGCGGCTTCCGAGGCGGGCGCGGCGAGGGCGGGCGCGAGGTCCACGGCCTGGGCGGCGGCCTTCTGGCGGTTAGCGAGGTGTCCGACCTGGCAGGCTTTTTTCCAGTTCTTCAGGACCGCCTGATACTTGGCGGCTGCTTTCAGCAGGTCATCTACTTGTTCTTCCTGGGCCTGCAATGCATCTTCTAAGCTCACGGGGCCTCCTCGGGCGGGGTTTGTGGCTGGTTCGACGGAGGCCAGGGTGATTCCTACTTGGGATTGGGAATTGGCGGCCCCTCTCC
>JANOOM010000389.1:0-2768 GCA_031421335.1 Armatimonadota bacterium | reverse complement strand
CCCTCAACGAGAGGGCAAAACCACCCTCAGTCCTCAAGAGAGCCGATGACCCCAAGATCGGGGCCTTCCTGGTATTGCACGGCTTCCGTCGTTTGCGTGTCCGCCTCCGCCCGCGCCTCCTCCGTGTCCCTGCGCTCTGCGCGCTGCTCTTCGACATCCCGCTCCTGGGGCGGACTTGACTGGGGCGGTCTTGAAGGGTAATCCAATTTGTTTTGTCTCCTCAGAGTCTCGTGTGAGAGAGGTCCGGGCCTCTCGCCTCACGTCAGCGTTTCTTTCAAATCAGCATCTGTTTCTCTGAGCGACCGAGCATCACAGCATTGACGGCAACAATGATGGACGAGGCCGACATCAGCAGGGCGGAGATTTCGGGCCGCAGCGACCAGCCCCAGGAGTGGTAGAACACGCCCGCCGCCACCGGGATCGCCAGCACGTTGTAAACGCTGGCCCAGATTAAGTTCTGCTTCATCTTTCGCACGGTCGCCTTCGAGAGCACAATCGCGTTGACGATGTCCAGCGGGTCCGATTTCATCAGCACAATTTTCGCTGCCTCAATCGCTACGTCCGTGCCTGCGCCAATGGCGATCCCGATGTCGGCTTGCGCCAGAGCCGGGGCATCGTTGACTCCGTCGCCCACCATCGCCACGAACTCGCCCTCACCCTGGAGTTTCTTGACGTAATCGGCCTTGTTCTCCGGCAGCACCTCGGCGAAGATGCGGTCAATGCCAATCTCCTTGCCCACGCGCTCCGCCACCGCCTTGTTGTCGCCGCTGACCATCGCCGTCTTGATGCCGATTTTCTTGAGTTCCGCCACGGCGCGCTTCGCCGACGGCTTGATCGGGTCCGCCACGCCGACCACCGCCGCCGCCTTGCCATCCACTGCCAGCAGGATCATGGTCTGGCCCGCCACGAGCTGCGCGTCTATTCCCTGTTGGATCGGGCCGAGGGCTACCTTTTTGTCCGCGAACAGGCTGACATTCCCGACGAGCACGTTCTTGCCGTCTATCGCCGCCTGGAGGCCGTGGCCCGCGACGTTCTGGAAGTCCTTGACCTCCGCCGTCTCGGGCAGCTTACGCCGGGCGGCTTCGGCCAGAATCGCGACCGCTAGCGGATGGCTGGAGTTCTGCTCGGCGGCGGCCAGCAGCCTCACCGCCTCGTTCTCATCGGTCCCCTCCGCCACATACACGGCGCTGACCGTGGGCTTGCCTTCCGTCAGTGTCCCCGTCTTGTCGAAAGCGACGTAGGTGATCCGCGAGGCGCCTTCCAGCGTCGCGGCATCTTTGATCAGAATGTTGTGCTTCGCCCCCAGGCCCGTCCCCACCGCCACCGCCGTCGGGGTCGCAAGCCCCAGCGCGTCGGGGCAGGCAATCACAATGGCGGAGATGGCGAAGGTCAGCGCCGTCAGGAACGAGGCCCCGGCCCCGAAGCGCCAGGCAACGAACGTGATAATCCCGACACTGACCGCCAGCACGACCAGATAAGCAGCCGCCTTGTCGGCCAGCCGCTGTCCGGGTGCTTTGGAGTTCTGCGCTGTCTCGACGAGTTTTGCGATCCGCGCCAGCGTCGTCTCTCCGCCGACGCCGGTGGCCTTGAACTTGACGGCTCCCGCGCCGTTGATAGAACCCGCAATTACTGAGTCGCCCTGCTTCTTCTCGATGGGCAGGCTTTCGCCGGTGACCAGCGCCTCGTCCACGGCGGTCTGGCCCTCGGTGATCTCCCCGTCCACCGGGATGCGGTCGCCCGGCCTGAGCGCGAGCAGGTCGCCCCGGACGACTTCCGCAGTCGGCACCTCGCTCTCCAGGCCGCCCCGAATGACGCGCGCCTTGGGCGGGACCAGCTTGAACAGGGCTTGCAAAGCATCGGAAGTCCCGCGCCGGGACTTCATCTCCATCCAGTGCCCGAAGAGGACGAAGGTGACCAGCATGGCCGCCGCTTCGTAGAACGTGTCCTTGGAATGGATGACCGTCAGGTACACCGAGGCGAAATAGGCCGCCAGTACGCCGACGGCGATCAGCACGGACATGTCCAGCTTGCGGGAGCGCAGGGCCTGAAAGGCTCCTGAAATAAACATCCACCCACACCAGAATACGACCGGGGTGGTGAGCGCAAACAGCACCCAGGATCGGGCCGCTGCCGAGAGCGGTAGTGGCAGGCTGGGCAGCTTCCCCATTGGAGAAAGCAAGACGATTACCACCGACACGGCGAGGGCCACCCAGAACTTCCGGCGGATGTCCGCTTCCATGCTGGCAGCCATCGCTGGATCGCTCATGTCATGGACCATTCCGCCCTCGTGCTTATCAGCAGAGTTTTTCCCAGGTGGCTGTTTCATATCAGGCGGCTGTTTCATATCATGGCCTGCCATTGCATCATCGGGCGCTTTGGCATCGGGCGCTTTGGCATCGGGCACTGCCAGTTCTTTTTGTAACAGGTCCGCCTCTTTTTGCAGCACGTCGGCTTCCCTGTGTACTACGTCGGCTTCTCTTTGCAGCACCTCTGCTTCTTTGAGTGACATCTCGATCTCCTTGGTCTCATTCCACTCAGCCGCGCGGGGGCGGCCCCTCACGCGGCTACGGTCCGTGTAGCCAGACGCTTGTGGCGATGCCAGGCGAGGCGCGTCGCGACGGCCAGCAGCGACACACTCGTCAGGAAGTAGGGTGCCCCGGCCTTCCACGCGAACAAAGCCCCGCCCAGGAGCGGCCCGGCCACCTGTCCCACGTTGTTGGCGGCATATTGCAGGCCGAGCGCGGTCCCGGTCTGGGCGCCGCCCCGTC
>JANOOM010000388.1:0-4611 GCA_031421335.1 Armatimonadota bacterium | reverse complement strand
CCGGCCACCAGCACCTTGAAAGCCACGCGGATACCAGCGCCCCGGCCAACGTCGGGGGCGCGGGCGGCCTCACTTGTGCCCCGGCAGGCCCGAGCAGCAGCACGGACGGCAGCAATGACAGTCGCAATAGCAGCAGCGTGCGTCGGCCTTTGGTCCGTCTGTCTCGCATGCCTTCATTACACAGCAGGAACTGCCGACGTGACGGCCTCACGTTGACAGCGCGTGCCCCGATTCGGTACACTAAGGCCCCCGACAAACCCAGAGGAGCCAGCCCGCCTTGCCAAACCAGAGTCGAAACATCGCCGTCGTTATCCCCGCCGGGGGCGGAGGCACCCGCCTGTGGCCGCGCTCCCGCCGCGAGACCCCCAAGCAGTTCCTAGACATCGTCAGCGAGCGCACCATGCTCCAGGAGACCACCGACCGCGTCCAAGGACTGGTCCCGCCCGAGCGGCTGTACGTCATCACGAACGCTCGGCACGCCCCCGCCGTCCGCGCCCAGCTTGAGGGCGTCCCGCCCGGCAACGTCGTCGGCGAACCGGAAGGCCGCGACTCGGCCCCGGCCATCGGCCTGATGGCGGCGATCTTGGAGAAAACGCAGGGACCGGACACGGTCATGGCGACTCTGCCCGCCGACCACGTCATCCTGAATGAAGCCAAGTTCCGGGACATCCTGCGCGCCGCTGCCGAAGTCGCTGCCGACGGTTACCTCGTTACCCTGGGCATCCCGCCGACCGGTCCGGACGTCGGCTTCGGCTACATCCAGGGCGGCGAGACGGTCCGCGAGAACACGGACGCGGGCGTGCCTGTCTACCAGGTACGGCAGTTCAAGGAGAAGCCAACCCACGAGGTCGCCGAGCAGTATCTCCGTGATGGCGGTTACTTCTGGAATGCGGGCATGTTCATCGCATCCGTTAAGACGCTGCGCGACTTGTTCAAGACCCACCTGCCCCAGATGGAAGAAGGCTTCGCCCGGATCGTCGCCGCTCACGACACGCCGGAGTTCGATGCAGTCTTGGCCGCCGTCTTCCCGACACTGGAAAAGGTCTCGGTGGACTACGGCATCGCCGAGAAGGCAGGCCGCGTGGCCGTCATCCCGGCCGATATCGGCTGGAACGACGTCGGCTCCTGGGAGCGCCTGGCCGAAGTGCTGGAAACGGCTGGAAAACACGACGCCGAGACGGGCAACGTCGTCATCGGCCACTACCTCGGTGTGGACACACACAACTCGCTCATCTACAGCCCCGACCGCCTGATCGCCCTCATCGGCATGGAAGACGTTATCGTCATTGACACGCCCGACGCGATGCTTATCTGCCCCAAGTCGCGTTCGGAAGACGTCAAGAAGATCGTCGAGGAGCTGAAGGCGCGCGGACAGCATCACTTGTTGTAATAGGGAAAGGAACAAGGGTGGGGTCCCCTTGCCCTTTTCCGCACTCCTTCCTGGTCCCGCCACTTTCTCCCCCGCCACCCGTCAAGGAACACCCTGCCATGCAAAACGAGTCCGACTTGCGCGTCGCGATGGAAGCGGCCATCGTCGCCTACGCGCCGCTCGGCTACAAGCCCGCGCGGTGGATGGCTGAACCCGTCATGGTGAAAGGCCCCGTCGGCTTCGTGCTTGAAGAACCATGCTAACTCGTGCGGCAGGCCGAAGACGAGGCGTAGAGGGCGCCCTTCAACTCCGCCATTGACGCCGACGAGCCGCACGGACAGATTGGGCCGCAGGAACTCCACGACGCGCATCTCCGTTTCTACTTCGTAGAACAAGACAGCAAGTGCGTATGCAATGGCAAGGCTATCCAGACACCGCGCTAGGCTATGAGGTGGCCGACTACCATCAGTCGCTCCTCCCCTAAAACCTTGCAACAAACGCCCGCCCCATTTGTCTATAGTTTTACAGAAACATGATAAAGGACGATGAATGATTGTTCCGATGGCGGACCTCCAGGCGCAGCACCGCGCGCTGAAGGATGAACTGATGGCGGCGTTTGAGCAGGTCATGGCCGCCTGCGACTTCGGCGGGCTAGGCGGGAATACGACCGCATTGGAGCAGGAGGTCGCCGAGACCTGCGGCGCGAAACATGGCCTGGGCGTCAATTCCGGCACTGACGCACTGCTGCTTTCCCTGCTGGCCTTGGGCGTCGGGCCGGGCGACGAGGTGATCACGTCGCCGTTTACCTTCATTGCGACCGGTGAGACAATCTGCCTCGCTGGTGCGACGCCGGTCTTCGCCGACATCGACCCGTACACCTTCAACCTCGACCCGGAGGCCGCCCAGGCGAAGATCACCGGCCGTACCAAAGTCATCCTCCCCGTTCACTTGTTCGGCCAGATCGCGGACATGACGCGCCTGACTGAGATCGCCCGCCCGCGCCGGATCGCCCTGCTTGGGGACGCCGCCCAGGCCATCGGCGCGACCCACCAGGGCCTGCCGCTTGGGTCCTGGGGGGACGTCAACACGCTGTCGTTTTATCCGACCAAGAACCTCGGCGCCTGTGGCGACGGCGGCATGGTGCTGACCGACCGGGACGACCTGGCTGAGCAGATCAAGCTGCTGCGCTTCCACGGGTCCGGCGGCGGCTACTTCCACAAGCGCATCGGCTACTGCTCCCGCTTGGACGGGATGCAGGCTGCCCTGCTGCGCGTCAAGGCCCGCCGCCTCGCCGACTGGAACGAGGCCCGCCGCCGCAACGCCGCCTTTTATGACGCCGCCCTGAGCGGCCTGGAAGGGCCGCTCGTCCTGCCCTGCGCCGAGCAGGCCAACTACCACATCTACCACCAATACACCGTGCGCGTGCCCGAAGGACGGCGTGAGGCCCTGCAAAAGCACCTGGCGGCGCGGAACGTGCAGTCGGCCATCTACTACCCGGTGCCGATCCATTTGCAGGAAGCGTATGCCTTCCTGGGCTATAAGCTGGGCGACCTGCCCGAAAGCGAGCGGGCGGCGCGCGAGGTCCTCTCGCTGCCGGTCCACCCCGAACTGTCCCTGGAGCAGGTCGAGCACGCCGCCGAGTCCGTGCGGGCGTTTTTCGAGTAGACTGACGCTGAGGAGACACACAACTTGAAGGCTATGATACTGGCGGCCGGAGTCGGCTCCCGCTTGGACCCCCTGACGCGCGCGATCCCGAAGCCCATGGTGCCGGTCGTCAATCGGCCCGTCATCGAGCATATCGTCCTCGACCTCAAGAAGCACGGCTTCGACGAGATTATGATCAACCTGCACTATCTGGGCGACGTCATCGAGCGGGGGCTTGGCGACGGCGCGCGGCTTGGGGTCAAGATCTCCTACGCCCAGGAAGACAAGCTGTGGGGCGATGCGGGCAGCGTCAAGCGCTCACAGGCGTTCTTCGAGGGGGAAACGTTTCTGGTCGTCGGCGGCGACGACATCTCCGACATTGACTTGTCGGGCCTGATGAGGCTGCACCGCGCAAAGAAAGCCGCTTCCACCATCGCCACGACCGTGGTTGACGACCCCTCACAGTTCGGCATCGTCGTCACCGACGGCGACGGCCGCATCACGCGCTTCTTAGAAAAGCCCAAAGGCGGCGACGTGTTCTCCAACACCGCCAACACCGGCGTCTACGTCTTCGAGCCGGACGTCTTCGACTTGATCCCTCCGGACACCTTCTGGGGCTTCGGCAATAACGTGTTTCCCAGCCTTCTCCAATCGGGTCGCCCCCTCTACGGCTTCGCCACGATGTCCTACTGGAAAGACGTCGGCAACCTGCAAGTCTACCGCCAGACCAACTTCGACGCCCTGGCCGGGCTGGTCCACCTGGACATCCCGATGCACCAGGAATCGCCCGGCGTCTGGAAGGGCGACAACGTCAGCATAGACTCAAGCGCCGAGATCGGCGCCCCCGTCGCCATCGGCAATAACGTCACTGTTGGGGCGGGGGCCAAGCTACTCGAAAACACCGTCATCGGAGACGACTGCGTCATCGAGGCCAACGTCACCCTCAAAGATACCATCCTCTGGGCCGGGGCGCGCATCAGTGCGGGAACGCACTTGGAGCGCTGCATCGTCGGCACGGGTGCTCAGGTCCAGTCCAACGTCGCCATCTTCGACGCTAACATAGTGGACCCAACCCGGTTGATGACAGCGAAGACGTGACGAGTGAGGCGGCCTCCTGGCAATTTGAAAATGGCTTTGCCGGCACCAATCGAGGTGGCACGGGACGAACTGCAAGAATGTGGTTGGCCCGATTGGCACGTCAAAGACATGATGGGGGTGGATGAGGCCCAAAGCGAAGTCGAAAATGAAGCACAGGAGCGGCTGGTATGGCTGGCTTTTTTCACAGTGCGGCATTTTTTATCCTGCCGGGAACTCTGCTGTGATACCGACAGCCGTGGCGGGCCGTCAAAGCCATTCGCCAGTGGCTGATGGTTTTGCGACGTGGCTGTTCGGGTCGCTTATGAACAGCGTGAAATGACCCATGAAGAGCAGGACGCATTGCATAAATTCGATCCCAATAGGCTCTAAGAACCGGCGGTGAGAGTCGTCGTATAGGTTAGGCTGAGAAAGCGCAAAGCGGCCCGGTGCATCTGCACCGGGCCGCTTCCTTGTCTCTCACTTCGCTTCGCCCTACTTCTTGACGAGGAACTCGGTCTTGC
>JANOOM010000387.1:0-3440 GCA_031421335.1 Armatimonadota bacterium | reverse complement strand
GCTACCGCGACCTGGGGATCGCTGGGCCGGCGCGCGACGAGTACCTGCTGGTGCAGCGGCTCGACCCCGGCAATGTGCGCGCCCACATGGCCCTCGCAGCCCCAGCCACTCCCGCCAAGGGCGGCGCTAAGTCCCCTCCATGACGCGCAGGATGCGGTCGCCGGCCACCGAGCGCAGCCGCGTCTGCCGGCCATCCGGCCAGCGGACGGTGAGGCTATCCAGCCGGCGCACCGCGCCCAGCCCGAAGTGGACGCGCGGGTCGCTGGAAGACAGATAACTGGAGGCCGGCGAGACCAGCCCCGTCCAGACCTGCTTCCCCGCCCGCGCCGTTACCTGCGCCCCGTAGGCGAACGAGTTGGGCGCCCGGCCGCGCAGATCCAGCGTGATCCAGTGGTTGGAGGTCCGCGAGAGATTGTGGAACAGCATGGGGTTGCCCTCGTAGTCCACGACCAGGAAGTCCACCCGCCCGTCGTTGTCGAAATCCCCGGTCGCAAGGCCCCGCCCGACCAGCGGCTTCGTCACGTCCCCCGACATCTGGGGGATCAGGTCGAGGAAGCGCTTGCCCCGCTGGCTGTGGAACAGCATCAGCGGCTCTCGGTACGTCAGCAGCGGGTAGATCTTGGCGACGTTGTCATAGACGTGCCCGTTAGCGAAGATCAGGTCCGGCCAGCCGTCGTTGTCCATGTCCAGCCACTTCGTCCCGAAGCCCAGGTGGTTGAACGTCGGGCCGCTGATCTCGGCGGCGTCGTTGACGTTCTCGTACAGTCCATGGCTGAGGTTGTGGAACAGCGGGTACGACTCGTCCGAGAACGCCGAAACGGCGAGGTCCAGGCGGCCGTCACGGGAGGCGTCACCCCAGTCCGCGCCCATCGCCGCGATTCCCTGTCCTTGCTCCAGCGCCAGGCCGCTCCGCAGCCCGTCGTTGCGGAACTTCCAATCCCCGAGATTATGAAGGGCGTCGGCGGGCACCGTGTCGTTGCCCAGATAGACGCTCATGCGGCCGTCGTCGAAGATGTCCGCGAAGGCGAGCACCAGGCCGACCCCGTGCGTCTGGCCGAACCCGGATGCAGCCGTGACGTTCTGGAACCGCCCCCGCCCATCGTTCCGCCACAGCTCGGCGTGTTCGGGCGTGTAGAACTGCGGCGGGCAGCCGCTGACGACTCCCGGCGTCAGCTCACAGTATTGCTTGTCTTTCGGCCCGAAGCGCACATAATTCAGGATGACGAGGGCCAGGCGTCCGCTCCCGTCCAAGTCCATGAACCCCGCACTGCTGCCCCAGTGCCCGCCGTTGGCCGGGTCAAGCCCCGCCTGCACCGTCACGTCCACGAACCGCCCCCCGCCCACGTTCCGGAGCAGGGCGAGCCGGTGGAACCCGGTCAGCAGGATGTCCAGCCGTCCATCGCCGTCGTAGTCCCCGACGGCGACGCCGAACCAGTGGCCGGAGACCTTGTCCAGCCCGCTCCGCGCGGTCACGTCCTCGAAGCGGCCGTTCCGCAGGTTGTGGTAAAGGGCGACGTGTGGCTGCCCAACCAGCAAGACGTCCTGCCAGCCGTCGTCGTCATAGTCGAAAAAGGCGCAGCCCGCGCCGAACGCCTCCAGGTTCCGCAGCGGGCGGCGCTGCTGCGGCCAGGTGAAGCGGAGTCCGCTCGTCCCGGCGACGTTCTCGAACCGGATGCCGTCCGGGTCCATCGGGGCGACCAAAGACGGGTGGGTGGTGGGGGGCGTGTTCCGGCAGCCCGCCAGCGCGCCGAAGACGAGGAAGCAGAAGACGAGCAAGAAAAGCGACTTCGCGGAAGGGATGAAATGTCTGTACATAATGGTTGAAGGTAGTTGAAGAGCGGCCCCGTTTCTGGTACACTGTGCCTGCATCGTAATTATACCATCGAGTACGGACGAGATATGCTCACGAGACGTTCTTTTTTCAGGGTCCTCGCCCTCGGGGCGGCGGCCCTCACCGGCTGCGGCCCGAAGCGGCCCACTGCCATCGCCCGCGCGGACCTGCGGGCAAGGTTCACGGACGTGACCGAGGCCGCCGGTCTCGCGTTCAGGCAGGGGAACGGCGGCTGCGGCCGGCACTATTTCGTCGAGCAGTGGCCGGGCGGCGCCTGCCTCCTCGACACGAATGGGGACGGCTCCCTCGACATCTACTTCCCCGCCCCGAAGCCTCTCGGCCCCTGCAAGCCGCCGACGCCCCTACGCCAGCGCCTCTACCTCAACGACGGCCACGGGCGTTTCACCCTCGCGCCCGCCGCCTTCGGTGGGCACGAGACCGATTACGGCATCGCCGCCGTCGCCGGCGACTACGACAACGACGGCCGGCCCGATATTTTCGTGTGCTGCTCCGGCCGCAGCACCCTTTATCACAACAACGGCGACGGGACCTTTGAAGACGTCACCGAACGCGCCGGCCTGGGCCTGCACGGACTTGCGACGGCCGCCGCCTGGTTCGACTACGACGGCGACGGCTTCCTCGACCTGTACGTCAGCCGCTACTGTAAGTGGACTCTGGCGACCGATATCCCGTGCTTCGACGCGGGCGGCAAGCCGGAAGTCTGTCACCCCACCACTTACACGCCTTCGACGGGGGTCCTCTATCACAACAACGGCGACGGGACTTTCACCGACGTTTCACTCCATGCCGGCGTCGGCCTAGAGCGGCAGCGCGGGCTAGGCGTGGCGGCGTTCGACTTCGACGGGGACGGCCGCCTGGACTTGTTCGTCGCCAACGATATCGGCCCGAACTTCTTGTACCATAACAAGGGGGACGGCACATTTGAGGACGTCGCGCTCCAGCAGGGCGTCGCCTTCGGCCTCGCCGGCCAGAGTCAGGCCAACATGGGCGTCGCGGTCGGCGACTACAACGACACCGGACAGCCAAGTATCCTTGTCACGACGTTCACTGGGGAGCCGTACACCCTGTATCGCAACGAGGGCCACTACTTCACCGATGCCAGCGTGGCCGCCCGTGTCGCCGGCCCCACGCGCCCCTTCCTCGGCTTCGGGGCGGGCTTCCTGGACACGCGCAATCTGGGTCGCCTGGACTTGTTCTTCGCCAATGGCCACATCTTCCACGGCATCGCGGAGCAAAACAGCGCCTACACCTACAAAGAACGCAACCAGCTTTTCCTGAACGACGGCGCGGGGCACTTCGCCGAGGCGGCGGACGCCCTGCCCGCTTCGGACGTCCGCGTCCACCGGGGGGCCTGCTTCGGCGACCTGGACAACGACGGCCGCGTGGACATCCTGGTCGCCACGAACGATGACCGCCCCACGCTGCTCCACAACGATTCCGCGCCCGCGAACTGGCTCCTGCTGCGACTTACGGACCGGCATGGATGCGCCACCCCTGTCGGCGTCCACTGCCTCGCCACGTTCGGGGACCGCAGGCTAACCCGCATCACGCTGGGCGGCGGCAGCTATGGCGGCGGCAGCGACCCGCG
>JANOOM010000386.1:0-1935 GCA_031421335.1 Armatimonadota bacterium | reverse complement strand
CTTCAATTTGGACGAGGATGCCTTCAAATATGAATCCTTCCTCTGCAACTTATATATTTTTTACCGCTACATGAACCAGTTGGAAAAGGCGGAATTGTATGCTACTCTGGCATTATCTGTTGCAGAAAAGTATCTAGGGTTATCATCTACCAATGTGGCTGCAAGAGCTAATGATCTGGCCACTATATACACTGAATTGGGACGCTTTATGGAAGCAGAGTTGCTTCTTAATAAGGGTCTATCGTGTTTTGTGTGGGTTAAGGTCTAGCCTGCCGAGAAAGAAAAGGATGGCGATCCTGAACGCAGCGAACCGGCGGAACCCGCGCGCCCGCGCCTTGATCAACTGGATCTGGGCGTTCAGCCCTTCGGCCACCGCGTTGCTGGTGCGATGACACAGGTAAGCCAAAAGCCCCGGCAGGTGAGCGCAGAGCATTTGAGCCACTTTGGTCAAGTGCTTGTTGCCCAATGCCCGCGCCTGCTCGTACCAGTTCCAGAAGAAGGCTTCACCTTCAGGCACGCTCCCGGCGGCGAAGAAGTCCCGGAACGCTTCCTTGAACGACCAGACCTTGCTCGTCTCGAGATCGTGCGATTGCAAGGCCGTGAACAACGCCCGCTGCTTGTTGGTCAGTTTCTCCGGGGAACGCAGCCACAGCCACTTGCTCTTGACCAAAGGCGAGCTTCCTTTCTTTGCCAGCGCCCGGCTCTCGTCGCGGCGGGTCTTATCCACGGCCTCGCTGAGATAGCCGGCGATGTGAAAGCGGTCATGCACCGTCTGCGCTTTTGGCAGCACCTGCTCTTTTGGCAGCACCTGCTCTTTGGCCCCGGCGAAGGCGGGCCACATGTCCATCGAGACCGAGGCGACCTGCTCGCGCTGGACCAGGCTCAGGCTGTTTAGGAGCAAAGACTTGGCGGCCTCCAGGGTGCGGCCTTCCACGATATCGAGCACGCCTCTGCCCAGACTGTCGCCGAGCACGGTGATGTAATGATGGCCCCGCTGGAAGCTCTTCTCGTCCAGAGACAGGTGCGGCAAATCCCGCTCACGATCACGCCGGGCCAGCCCTCGGTCCACGGCGCGGGCCATCAACTCCTGTACCTGGGTCGGGCTGAGGCGCAGTAGGCGGGCGGCTCTTGCCTGCACGCCGGTGGCGGTGAGAACCGCGATGGCGAAGCACTCGAAGGCCAAGGTAAAGCGCGAGTGCGGCTCGCACCAGGGGGCGGCGATGGTCTTGACGCCATGCGTGGGGCACGCGATGCGCGGCAGTCGGGCAGCCAGGAAGGTCTGGAACTGGCAGCTATCGAGGTGGCGCCAGGCCCGCTCTTCGCGCAGATCATAGTAAGGCCCCGCTTGACCGCACTCCGGGCAGAGCAGATGCGGCCGGGCGAAGTCATAGGTGACATGGACCCGCACTTCTTGCTGGGCGACGTTCAGCTCGACGCGGCTGACCTGCCAGGGGGCCGTGAGGCCAAGCAACTGCCGATACAAGTCGGTGTCTGTCATGGACCTAGATTACACACTGACCCACAGAAAACCTGGTAGACCCATAATGTAAAGCTATTCGGCGAGAAGCCCCACGACGCTTCTGTAGTGCTTGACGTTTGGAGTCAGTCCGATGATGAGCGTGAAGTCGTCGCTCGATTCAAAATGTTCGCGCCACTGCTGCTGACGCGGATGAAAGAGCGGGACATGTTCGCGGATGACGGGATCCAGTGCTTCGGTCTTCGCATGTTTGTGGCCATTGCACCCGTGACAGGAAAGGGCCAAGTTCTCGGGCTTGTCCACTCCTCCCCGTGCGCGGGGGTGAATTATGTTCTACGGAGAACGGGTCGGGAGAGTAGTCTCTTCGGCTGCGGCAGTATTCGCAAATGCCGCCCGCGTTCTTCGAAACGGCTTGTTTCAGCCGCTCCGTCGGTTTCCCCTCAGTCATGGGAACGAGG
>JANOOM010000385.1:0-2340 GCA_031421335.1 Armatimonadota bacterium | reverse complement strand
CAGCACGGCGAAGTGTTCGTCACTGACGATGGAGCCGAAACCGACCTCGACCTAGGCCACTACGAAAGGTTCGTGGACATCAACCTGACGCGCGACTCGACCGTCACGACCGGCGGCGTTTATTCCACGGTCATCGCCAAGGAGCGGCGCGGGGACTATCTGGGCGGGACGGTGCAGATGATCCCGCACATCACCAACGAGATCAAGGAGCGCGTCATCGCCCTGGGGACCAAGTCCGGCGCGGACGTCGTGATCGCCGAGATCGGCGGCACGGTGGGCGACATCGAGGGCCTGCCCTTCCTGGAAGCCATCCGGCAGCTCCGCAAAGATGTCGGGCACGAGAACGTGCTCTACGTCCATGTGACACTCATCCCCTACGTCGGCCCGTGGGGGGAAGTCAAGACCAAGCCCACCCAGCACTCGGTCATCAAGCTGCGCGAGATCGGCATCCAGCCCGATGTCCTCATCTGCCGGACGAAGCTCGACTTGAACGACGACATGAAGGAGAAGATCAGCCTCTTCTGCGATGTCGACAAGGAAGCGGTGATCGAGGCCAAGGACTCCGAGACGATCTACGAGATCCCGATGGTCTTTGAAGAGGAAGGTCTGGCGGGCCTGGTCGTCAAGCGGCTCGGGATGCCCGAAAGCCCGCCCAACATGGCCGAGTGGCACGACCTCGTGCGGCGCGTCAAGCAGCCCCGTCACGAAGTGAACATCGCCGTGGTCGGCAAGTACACCCAGAACGGCGACGCCTACATCTCCATTGCCGAGGCCCTCAAGCACGGCGGCATTTCGAGCGACGCCCGCATCCACATCGAGTGGATCGAGAGCGACTCTCTGGAGGAACCAGGGATGGACCTGTCCGCCCGGTTCGCGAAGACCGACGGCCTGATCGTCGCGCCCGGCTTCGGCGAGCGCGGCGTCGAGGGCAAGATCGGGGCGATCAAGTACGCCCGCGAAACCGGCCTGCCCTTCCTGGGCATCTGCTACGGTTTGCAGATGGCCGTGGTCGAGTTCGCCCGCCACGCCTGCGGGCTGGCCGGGGCGAACACCGAGGAAGTCAACCCGCACACCCCCCACCCTGTCGTGCATATCCTGCCCGAGCAGAAGCATGTCACCGAGAAGGGCGCGAGTATGCGCCTGGGCGCCTATCCCTGCCGCCTATCCCAAGGCTCCGAGGCGGCCAGGCTGTACGGCACGGGCAGCGTCTCGGAGCGGCACCGGCACCGCTACGAGGTCAACAACGACTACCGGGAGCAGATGGCCGGGGCCGGCATGGTCTTCAGCGGCGTCTCGCCCGACTACCGGCTGGTCGAGATCATCGAGCTGCCGCGGGCGGCGCACCCGTACTTCATCGCCACCCAGTTCCACCCCGAGTTCAAGTCGCGCCCGAACCGCGCGCACCCGCTGTTCGCGGGCCTGATCGCGGCGGCTTTGGCGCGGAAGACAGGTGGGGCGGGCGGGAACGCAGCAGAAGCGCCAACCTAAGACGGAGAAGGAGGATCGCCATGACTATGATGGAGTTGCTGCCGACACTCAGCGAGTTGAACCGCGCAGAGAAGCTGCGGGTGATGCATTACCTCGTGACCGAACTGGAAAAGGACGAAAACATTCTGCCGCCGGGCGTCTATCCGGTCTGGTCGCCATACGACTCCTACGAAGCCGCCGATACACTTCTGAAAGCTTTCGCCGCAGATCAAGCGGAGCAAGGGATGAATCCATGACCACTCAGCTGCGCGTCCCCTACACGACTGTTGCTCCGGCTGCCGGTGACGTCGGCACCGCACCTTATCTCCCGCTGACGCTGGAGTACCAAGGCAACAGCATGGCGGCCTCAGCACTGCTGGACTCCGGCGCGAGCCTCAACGTGCTGCCCCACTCGTTGGGATTGTCGCTCGGCGCCGTCTGGAGGGAACAGGCCGCCGTCCTGCGCCTCGGCGGGAACCTGGCACAGCATCCTGCATGTCCACTGTTCCTGAACGTCACCGTCGGGGCGTTCGCGCCAGTTCGGCTCGCGTTCGCCTGGACTCAGGCGGAACACGTCCCGCTGATACTCGGCCAGATGAACTTCTTCATGGAGTTTGATGTCTGTTTCTTTCGCTCACAGAAAGCCTTCGAGGTCCAGCCCAAACAGTAGCAGGGACAAGCCATGTTAGTCGATTCACAAGAGCTGACGGTCGCGCTCCATAGTCTCGTCATTCTGGAGAAGTCGCTCGGAGCTTTGCGCGGACAGCTCGCGGCAGCCAACCCTGACTTGTTGGAAGTCACATCGCCGGCCTATGTCCAGCGCATTGCGTCTCTCCAAGTGGAGATCTCGACCTATCTTTACGCTCACCCGAG
>JANOOM010000384.1:0-1779 GCA_031421335.1 Armatimonadota bacterium | reverse complement strand
GTCCGAGGGAGCAGGATGAGTCGCGCCCTCGCGGGTCTTTCCGGTGCCCGCTTCGTGTGTGGAACCGAGGAAGTGGTTCGCCCGGAGCCAGTCCGCACAGCGGTCCGGCCAGGCGGCGGCCTCGCCGCCGTGGACGCCCAGGCCGAAGCCGTGGCCGCCTGTTTTCAGCCGCAGGAACTCATGTGGGACGTTCGCCCGCTTCAAGGCCGCCGCGAACAGGACACTGTTCTGCACGCTGACCGGATCATCCTCCGCCTGTACCAGAAACGTCGGTGGCGTTTGGGACGTGACCTGTTCGTCGTTAGAGTACAGCGTCACCAGGCGCGGGTCGGCGGGGACGCCCAGCAAGTTGTCCCGGCTTCCCACATTGACGACCGGTGGGCGCATGGTGATGACCGGGTAGCCCAGCACCAGGAAGTCGGGCCGGCTGCTTTGCCGCCCCACCCGGCCCGCCGCCTTCGGGTCCCCCACATCAAAATGGGTGGCGACCGAGGAGGCCAAATGCCCGCCCGCCGAGAAGCCCATGATCCCGACCCGGTGCGGGTCAATGCCCCAGGCCCGCGCGTTGTCGCGGACCAGTCGAAGCGCCTGCCGCCCGTCTTGGAGGGGCCACGGCGCCTCGGCCCGACTCATGTCCGGGGTCGGCAGCCGGTATTTTAGCACGATGCCCACCACGCCGTAGGAGACGAACCTCCGGGCCACGTCATAGCCTTCCAGATCCATCGCCTCGCCGCCGTAGCCCCCGCCGGGGCAGATGATGACGGCGGCCCCCGTCGCTTTCTCCTTCGGCGGTAAATAGACCGTCAGGGTGGGCCACCGAACGCCCGTCACCCAGAGGATCTGGTGGCCCGGCTCGCCCCGATGGACCAGCTTCTCGGTTTGGGTGTCTTCTGGGGACAGCGGGCGGTCCGGGTAGAGGGCGAGCGTCATGGGCGGGGCGGCCTCAGTCATGGTGGGACCTTCCTGGGCGAAGCCGCGCCCGGCGAGGCTGAGGAGGAGCAGAGTGAACGCGAGGCGGGTAGCTTTGTATCGTGTGTGCAATGGCGTTTCCTTCGTCGAGTGATGGGCGCCTCCCGCAGTCCGGGACAGGCTGAACTAAGACGAGTGATTGAAATCACTCGCTGGAAGGCGCTGCGCGCCGGGCGTCCGGGGGACGCTAAAGCGCGCCCTCAGTGGCCGCTCTTCCATCATCCCTCTTCTGTCCTCTGGACATTCTGTCCTCTGGACATTCTGTCCCCTGGACAGGTCTTGCGCGGAGCGAGTGAATTCATTCACTCGCCCGAAGCACTCGCTTTGACCCGCTACTCACGGATTGGGAACAGCCTCACCCGGCAGCAGCACACAGAAGCTGCCCGCGACCGCGCGGTCATGCTGATTGAAGGCAGCAGTGCCAAAATCGTCGACGTGTCCAAACATGAAGTGCTCGCGGGCGCGCGGATCATCAACATAAACCCTATGCGCGATTTCGCTACTGTTTCGTGCGCCCTGTTGTTGCACTCGGCTGCTTTTCAGCGGCTTCGTGACGGGCTTCTCAACGGAGACGAAAACAAACTCCGTTTCCGGCCTGAACCATCGGTGCCACTGCGTCATGCCCGGTACGCGGCTCTCTTTCTTGGAAGCTGAAAAGCTCTGGAGGTATCTCCCATGGGAGTTAGCCGGGAACGTGAACAGGGAAACGTCGTCCAGAGTCGCAGGGTACAGCAGCGTGTAGCGCACCCCATCCGCAAGGGCGGGCTAGTGAAGCGGCGGTGGGACACCGGCGGCGCGGGCCTCGGCCAG
>JANOOM010000383.1:0-2624 GCA_031421335.1 Armatimonadota bacterium | reverse complement strand
GGAAGGCGCTGCGCGCCGAGGGGACAGGGGGCCTCAGAGGGCAGGATCGGACAGGGCAGGATCGGACATGGCAGGATCGGACAGCGCGCCCCTGCTGCCCCGATGCGGCTCTCTTTGACTGCCCGGCGCGCAGCGCCTTCCAGCGGGTGAATTCATTCACTCGCCCGAACCCGCCCGGCACTCGCCCAGGCTCCCCCGGCCCGGTCCCTCAGCCGCCGCGTAACATCAGTGAATTAATTGCGATAAAATTGCGAATGGGACCTGCACAAACCTTTTCCACCGCCGCAAGGGACCACCCGCCCGCAAACACGGACAGCCGCCGCAGAAGCGTCTTCTCCGCCTCCGTCAGCAGGTCATAGGACCAGTCGATCAGCGCCCGCAACGTCTGCTGACGTGGCAGGACCGTGCGGCTGCCGCCCGTCAGCAGGCGGAACCGGTGACCTAGGCGCGTGTTGACCTCCTCCACCGACAGCGACCGCACCCGTGCCGCCGCCAACTCAATGGCAAGCGGAATACCGTCCAGACGGTGACACACCGAGGCCAACGCGGGCGCGTTGTGATTGGTGACGACGAAGTCGGCCTTGGCGGCCACCGCGCGCTCGATGAACAGGCGCACGGCTTCGTACTGGGACAGGCTCTGGGGGGTCTGAGGCTGCTTGGGGTCGGGCAGAGAAAGAGAGGGAACGCGAAAAACGCTTTCTCCCCCGATGCCCAGTGCCTCCCGGCTGCTGACCAGCACCTTGACCTTCAGACAAGCCTGAGTCTTTTCGCCGTGGGTAAGCAGTGTTCCTTCCGGGGTGTGGTATTCGGAGACGAGCCAAGGGCCGCTGAGATTAGTCTTAGCGGCCCTTGGCTCATCGGTAACATGATCGGTGGTGACATAGACTTAGGAACGCGCGGAGTTCGCCTTTGCCGCAGCGCGTGCGCCCAAATCCTTTGAGGAACCAGAAGAGCTTGTCGGCGAGGAAGCAGCGGATCGCCAGTGTGTTCGTGGGGTGCTGCCGACCAGGCAGTCCAAAAGCCAGCAGCCGACTTGGGAAAACAGCTCGTCTGCGCTGAGGCTGGAAGGGCCGGAATCAAATGTGGAACGAAATGCTGTTTTTCAGGGTGGAGTTGTTGGATCACTCTGAAAAAAACTGGACAGTACAAGATTCGAACTTGTGACCCCTTCGATGTCAACGAAGTGCGCTACCACTGCGCCAACTGTCCATTTGTGGTAGTCCCCCAGGGCGGGGAACGAGGTAGGTCAATCTTACCCCCTGCGTGATGGGTTTGTCAACAGGGTGGGGACTTTTTTGCGGGCCGGGCCTTTTCGGGTATAGTCAGCGCATGAAAAACAGAGTGTTCAACGGCGGGAGCGCCGAGGTCTCCGAGGTGGGGCTGGGGTGCTGGCAGTTCGGCGGAGACTGGGGCGAGGTCAGCGAAGACGAGGCATTAGCGATCCTGCGCGCCTCGACGGAGGCGGGCGTGACCCTCTTCGACACGGCGGACGTGTACGGCGGGGGGCGCAGCGAGAGCCTCATCGGCAAGTTCCTCGGAGAAACTCACGAGAAGATTTTCGTGGCGACGAAGCTGGGCCGGGCGGGCGATCCGGGCGGGGCGGCGAACTTCACGCGTGAGGTTGTTCGCGCCCACACGGAAGCCTCGCTGCGGCGGCTGGGGCTGGAAACGGTGGACCTGACGCAGCTCCACTGCATTCCGAGTGAGGTGCTGGAACAGGGCGAGATCTTCGGGTGGCTGCGCGAGCTGAAGCAGGAGGGGAAAATCCGCAGCTTCGGGGCCAGCGTCGAGTCCATGGACGAAGCGCAGACGTGCTTGAAGCAGGAGGGGCTGGCGTCGCTCCAGATCATTTTCAACATCTTCCGGCAGAAGCCGATTGACGTTCTTTTTGAGCAGGCGAAAGCGGCGCGGGTCTCGCTGATCGTCCGGCTGCCGCTCGCAAGCGGCCTGCTCTCGGGCAAGTACGGGAAGGACATGCGGTTCGCGGCCTCCGACCACCGCACCTACAACCGGGACGGGCAGGCGTTCAACGTGGGGGAGACGTTCGCCGGGCTGCCCTTCGAAACGGGCGTTGAACTCGCCAACGCCCTGAAGCCGCTGGTGCCGCAAGAGATGACGATGGCGCAGATGGCCCTGCGCTGGTGCCTGGACTTCGAGGCGGTCACGGCGGTGATCCCCGGCGCGAAGGACCCCCAGATGGCAGCGGCGAACGCCGCCGCGAGTGACCTGCCGCCGCTGCCGGCGGAGCTGCATGAGAAGCTGCGGGAGTTCTACGGGGCGCGGGTGGCGGAGCATATCCGGGGGCCGTACTGAGGGGGAGGCAAGATGCCGGAACTTTTCATAGCCCTGACTGCGGGGTGCCGGCGACCGGCGGGGCGCTGGTGGCCAGCGGGGTAGCGGTTGGTGGGGCGGCGACTGATTTTGTGGGCGGCAGGGAAATGATGATCGAATCGCGATACAACTCCCTCCCCCCGGCACTGACATTGACCCAGTATTTCTGCCTCGGACCATTGGACGAATCCCAAGGCTCATCCGCTCGGACCGTTAGCACGGCCTGAGCGTACTGCTCGCTCGTCACCGGCGCGGGCTGATGTCTGGACTCGATGCTGACGCTGTCATCGCTC
>JANOOM010000382.1:0-1784 GCA_031421335.1 Armatimonadota bacterium | reverse complement strand
CGCCGCCCCGTCTCGAGGTCAGGGGCGCGAGGTTAGGCGAGATGAACGCCATCTCCAGCGCCAGCAGCCCGATGGCCCCGAAGACCTGTGGCTGCGCCCGAACCAGCAGGAGTAGGGCGATCCCCATCCCCATCAGACTGAAGCCGACAACGAGCTGCGCTCGTGAGTGGATATTCTTTCTGCTCCCACCAGGCGAGATCAGGAGTCGGTGTGCGTGGCCTTGCTATTTGGCCTGAGTCAACCCCGGCAGTACCGCCCGCATGTGGTCAGCCCACTGATTTGCCAGCTCAAGCGGTGTGGCCTGGTTGTAGCGGGCGGTTGCCATGTCCGCCGTAAACAGCAGGCGACCCTTGACACACACAATGGCTTCCGCGCCTTGGGCACTCGCCGTGATGTCCGACGGATGGATCGGCCCGTGCGCGAGGACGCGGTTCAGCCGCTCCTGGATCGCCGAAGCCCGCTGCTCCGGCGAATAGCCGGCGGCGGCAACGCGAACGCGCATGATGGGCGTCCCGCCGATGAACACAGCGTTTGCATTGGAAGCCGCGTGTGCTCCCATCCCTCCCGTCAGCAGTATCAGCCCAATCGCGGGCGTCAAGAGCTTTGTCGTCGATTTTTTTGTCATCTCAGTTTTCTTTCGGCAGAAGTGGCCTGCGCTGACCGCCGCATCAATAGTTGTGGTGGACCGGGCGGAGGTGCCCCTGCGAGGTGAGGACGCGATTGTAGTGGTGGTGGCCGTGATTGCGGCGGACGACCGAATTGTGCCCGAGAGCGCGGTGCGTCCCCTTGCTCACGTTCGTGGCATCTTTGCGGACGCCGTACTGGATGGCGTGTCCGATCTTACTGAACGTGTTGCTGTGATGCTTGTGCTGGGCCAGGGCGGCGGGGCGGCGAATGCAGTCATCCCCAGGACCAGGGTCGCGGCCAAGCCACTTTGAGTGGTATGCAGTTTAATGAAACTCTCCTTTTCGCTTTAGATCGATATATTATGATGCGCCGTGCGCTTGGAGGTGCGTGGGCGCGGTGCCTTCCAGGATCTCATGCGCCCGCTTCGTCTCGCCCGCGCCCCCGTGGACCACGACCAGGAACTCACCGGCCTGGAGCCGTTCCTGATACCTCAGGGCCTGCTCTCTGGGGACGCCCGAGGCGACCAGGCCATTAATGAGCGCCCCCACCCCCGCGCCGCCGATGGCCCCGGCGATCATCCCGGAGAGTGGTCCCAGCACCATGAATGCGCCCACCATCGGCATAACGAAGAAGCCCATTGCCCCCATCATCAGGCCGAAGAGGCCGCCGAACCAGGCCCCCTGACCTGCGCCATCCAGGGCCGCGTCGGCGGGGCGGTAGAAGCCCTGAACATCCTCCTGCGTCTCGAAGTTGCGGCCAATGATCGAGATCTGGGTGATCGGAAGGCCGCCCTCGGAGAGACGGCGCACTGCCGCTTCAGCGTCGGAGTGGCTGCGGTAGATCGCGACGACCGCCTGGTCGTAGGCGGATGGTTGGGCGCTTGAAGAAGGCATCGCTGCGGGGGAAAGTGTGCTGTTCATACTAAGAATCTCCTGTTCGCTTCGCATATTTGTTGAGGTTGCCCATTATTTGCTTTGAGGCATTGTCATGGAAGGGTCAGTCGGCGGCGGGGCTGTTGCCGAGGGCATTTTCATACCGCTGCCCATGCCGCCCATCATGCCTGGCATCATGGACTTCTGCATAGCTGCCATCTTTTGATCCATGATCTTGCGCTGCTGGGCCATCTTTGTGATGACCGCTGCCATCGCGTCCATCTT
>JANOOM010000381.1:0-2104 GCA_031421335.1 Armatimonadota bacterium | reverse complement strand
GCGCGTGCGACACCCGAAGCGCGCTTCGCCGCCGCCCTGGACCGCTTGATGCCGATGCTGCACAATTACTACACGCAGGGCCGGTCGTGGCAGGAACATGGGGTCACGGACGCGCAGGTCATCGCCCATAATGGACACATGACCGAGGGAGCGGCGGCACTATGGGAGTACGCGGAGGCGATGATCAAAGATGCAGTCGGCAAAGGGTATCTGGCGGAAGCAAAATGAACGATTTTTCAACGACGGGCTATTTAGATATGGACCTGCTGCGCTTCACGACGGCGGGGAGCGTGGACGACGGCAAGAGTACCTTGATCGGGCGGCTCTTGTATGACAGCAAGGCCATCTTCGATGACCAGTATGAGGCCATCCGCGAGTCCACCGAGCGGCGGGGCGAGGAGGGGGTCAACCTGGCCCTCCTGACGGACGGGCTGCGGGCGGAGCGGGAGCAGGGCATCACGATTGACGTGGCGTACCGGTACTTCGCCACGCCCCGTCGCAAGTTCATCATCGCGGACACGCCCGGCCACATCCAGTACACGCGCAACATGGTGACGGGGGCGTCCACGGCGAACCTCGCCATCATCCTCGTGGACGCGCGCAAGGGGGTCATTGAGCAGACGCGGCGGCACGCGATCATCGCGTCGCTGCTGGGCATCCCTCACATCGTCGTGTGCGTCAACAAGATGGACCTGGTGGACTACAGCCAACAAGTGTTCGAGGGCATCAAGCACGACTTTGAAGTCTTCGCGTCTGGTTTAGAGGTGCCGGACGCGCGCTACATCCCGATCAGCGCCCTGCACGGTGACAATGTCGTGGACCCGTCGGAGAACATGGACTGGTACGACGGCCCGGCCCTGCTGGCACTACTCGAGACGGTGCCGATCGAGAGCGACGTCAACCTGACCGACGCCCGGTTCCCGGTACAGTACGTCATCCGGCCGCAGTCGGCCGACTTCCCCGACTACCGGGGGTACGCGGGGCGGATTGCGGGGGGGGTCTTCCGCGCGGGCGACGAGGTGCTGGCCCTGCCGGCCAATGTCCGGTCGCGGGTGTCATCGGTGGACACGTTCGAGGGGGCGCAGGCCGAGGGTTTCGCGCCGATGTCGGTGACACTGACCTTGGAAGATGAGATAGATATCAGCCGGGGCGACATGATCGTCGCCGCCGCCGACCCGCCGCAGGTCTCGCAGGACCTGGACATCATGGTCTGCTGGCTGGGCGAGAAGGCCCTGGTCCCGAATGGCAAGTACACGGTCAAGCACACGACGCGCGAGGTGCGGGCCATCGTCAAGGCGGTGAAGTATAAGCTTGATATCAGCACACTGGAAAAGAACGAGGAAGACACGCAGGTCGGCCTGAACGAGATCGCGCGGCTGACCCTGCGGACGACCCATCCGCTGTTTTTCGACTCGTACCGCCGCAACCGGGCGACGGGCAGTTTGATCTTGATCGACGAGGCGACGAACGAGACGGTGGGCGCAGGGATGATCGTTTGAGGTGGGCGTGGCTATTCCTGCCCCTGCTCCTGCTGACCGGGTGCGGCGACGACAAGCCCTCCACCGGGCCGCCTCCGGGGGCGCCGTACCAGGCGCGGGCGGTGCCGACGGACACGGCCCCGGTTTACGCGCCGGTCCAGCCGCCACCCGACAGGGAGAGGGACCCTCTGATGGGGGGCATGAAGCCGGACACGCCCGACCCGCTGCTCGGATACGACCCGCTCCAGGGGCGCGCGATGCCCACGGGCCACTCGCACTGGCTGCGGGGCCGCCTGCGCGACGCGCGCGTGACAGTGCTGCTGAACGGGATACAGCACGGGTCGTACTCCGGCAGGATCGACCAAGACATCACGATGCAGCTGCGCCGGGGCGCGAACACGGTGACGTTCGTTTATCAGCCCACCGCGCCGGGGGCGGGGGCGGACCTTGAGTTGGTCGAGAGTGAGCACCACCCGGACATCGCCCCACTGGTCACTTTCCACGAAGGGGCCAATGCGGGGGCAGGCCGGGGCGGCTCGGAGCCGGTGACGCAGACGTTTCCCTTCGTGGCGGAGTGACCCACCCCGCCGCAAGCGGCGACCCTCCCGAAACGGGAGGGTGGGCTG
>JANOOM010000380.1:0-2864 GCA_031421335.1 Armatimonadota bacterium | reverse complement strand
CTGGGCGATGTCCAAATGCCCCGTCCCGAGCAGGGACCAGCGGACGGCTTCCAGCAGCCCGGACAGGGGGTTCAGGAAGTAGACGAAGCGCAGGTGCGGCGGCACGGCGGACACGGCGTAGGCGATGGGCGAGGCGTAGAGCAGGAACTGGGTCAGGACCGGCAGGACGTACTGGACGTCGCGGTAGGTGACGGTCAGGGCGCTCGTGTACAGGCCGACGCCGACGGACAGCAAGAGGATCAGGGCCAGCCAGACCGGCAGCAACAAGATCCCGACGCCGGGGACGACGTGGTAGATGACCATCAGGACAACCATCAGGCCCAGGGCGACGGCGAAGTCAATCAGGGACGAGAAGACGGTCGAGAAGGGCAGGACCATGCGCGGGAAGTAGACTTTGGAGACCAGGTTGGCATTCTGCACCAGGCAGCCACTCGTCTTGGTGAGCGTCGAGGCAAAGGCGTTCCAGGCCAGCAGACCCGCAAAGGAGAACACGAAGTAGGGCAACCCATCAGATGGCAGCTTGGCGACCTTGCCGAAGACGAACGAGAAGATGCCCGCCGCCATCAAGGGCTGGAGCAGCACCCAGAGCGCGCCGAGTGCGGTCTGCCGGTAGCGCAGCTTGACATCCCGCTGGGCGAGGGTGGTGAGCAGGTCGCGGAACTGCCACAGCTCGCGCAGGTTGATCGCCTGCCACCCAGAGGTGGGCTGGATGGTGAGGAAGGGCCTGGCGGGTGCGCTGTTCTCAGTGAGGGGCGTTATGTTTTCAAGCGTGTTCGGCATTCTGTGATATTCTACCATCGGTTGGGGATCGCCCCCCCGGCCCCCAATTTTGGGGGAGTCAGAAAAATTAGGCCAAAAGATAGGGCAGAGGGCGCGGCAAGCGGCGCCCCTACAGGTGCGAGAGTGTTCCAAGGAACGAGAGCGCCCCGAGGGAGGACAGGACCTGGCCGATGCCCTGGGGGTGGCTGCGGGTCTGGACGTACAGGATGTCGCCGGATTGCAGGTTTAGGTCGGCGACGTTGTTCCTGCCTTTCAGCAGGTCATCGGTGTTGACGACCAGGACGGTGGCCTTGCCGGCGGCATCGCGGCGGACGATGTCCACGTTTTTCTTGTCGCCCTCGGCCGTGATGCCGCCGGACAGGGCTAGGGCGACGGTGAGGGGGAGGGTCTCGCCGTCGGGGATGGGCAGGACGCCTTTGGTGCCGACTTCGCCGAGGGCGAGGATGCGGGCGTTGTTGATGGGGACCAGGAGGACGTCGCCGGGGACGAGCCGGGTCTTGCCGACGGGGGCGCTGAGGTCGCTGGTGAGGAGGGGGCGCAGGTTGTAGGTCTGGACCTGGCCGCCGTGCATGACCTGGACGTGGGTGAGGGCGGCCTTGGGGGTCAGCCCGCCGGCCTGGGTGACAAGGGCGAGGAGGGTGCTGCCGGCGGGCATGACTTCGAACGCGCCGGGCTTGACGACCTCGCCGATCACCTGCACCTGGGCCACGGCGGCATCGCGCGGGGTGAGGAACAGGATGTCGCCGGGGGCGAGCGGGAGGTTCTGGGAGGTATCGGTGCCGGAAAGGAGCCGGGGCAGGTTGATGGGGACGCTGTCCCTGCCGCCGGTGACGAGGGTGGCCTGGGTCAGTTCGGGGCTGGCGGCGGGTCCGCCGCTGACGGCGAGCAGGTCGAGCAGGTGCATGCCCTGGTGGTACTCGTACTGGCCGGCGATTTTGGCGCCTGCGCCGAGGAGGCTGACCTTGCGGGCGCTGCCCTGGCGCAGTGTGACGGTGACTTCGGGCTGGTTGAGCTGGTCGGACAGGCCGCGCGTCAGGAGACGGTTCAGGCCGTCCAGGGTCAAGCCCGCCGCGTGGACCTCGCCGACAACGGGGTAGTTGAAGGTGCCGTCGGGCAGGAGCGTGACGCTGGCCTTGAAGTCCTCGTGGCCCCGCACGGAGATGTCGAGCTGGTCCTCGGGTGATAGGACGTAGGCAGTCGGGGCGGTGTTCATCGGGGCAGTTATCGCCGGGGCGGTGTTCATCGGAGCAGTCAGCGCCGGGGCGACAGGCGCGTCCGCGTACCCCGGCAGGGCGGGTACGAGCAGGGCAAGGGCGGCAAATCCGACCATGCCATGAATGGCACGGCTAGACGGCGCGGACGCCGGGAAGCACCGCTTCGCGGGGCTAAGAGGTAAGGCTCGGAGGGGATGGCTCTGGAAAGTTGGGCGTGTCACTTGTGGTCCTCCTCGCCTTCGGGGCCGGAGGGCAGCAGGGGGCGGCCTATGCCGCGCTCGACATCGATGGCCGGGCTGGTGTATTGGTAATTGTAGTAGTAGTAGCCCTCGCCATCGCGGGTACGCATCTTGTTGTAGGCGATGCCGAGTATGGTGGCGCGGGCCTGCTTCAGAAGCTGTATGGTGCGCCGGGCGGCGCCCTTCTTGGTCGCGCCGGTTTCCACCACGACGATCGTCCCGTCCATCTGGGAGGCCAGGATGACGGCATCGGCGGCGGCGAGGACGGGCGGGCTGTCGAAGATGACGATATCGGCCATCGCCATCAGGTCGTCCACCAGGTTGCGGAACTTGCGCGAGTTGAGCAGCTCGCCGGGGTTGGGCGGTGTCGAGCCGGCGGTCAAGACGGACAGGCCGGGCATCACCTCGTGGGGGGCCAAAGGCGCGTGCCCGAGCAGGACATCGGTCAGGCCCGGCGTGGGCGCGATTTCTAACAGTTTGTGCAGGGATGGGCGGCGCAGGTCGGTGTCTACCAGCAATACTTTTTTGCCGTCCATCGCCATGGCGAAGGCGAGGTTGGCGGCTGTCGTGCTTTTGCCCTCGCCGGGCGAGGCCGAGGTCACCATCAGGGTGCGGGCGGGCGCGTCCACGG
>JANOOM010000379.1:0-1504 GCA_031421335.1 Armatimonadota bacterium | reverse complement strand
GAGGGTCGGGGCGGGCGGGGCGGGTCTGCGGGCGACGGTGGCGGCCCGCGAGGCGGGCCAGAGCGTCAACCTCGTCTGCAAGTCGCTGCTGGGCAAGGCGCATACGGTCATGGCTGAGGGCGGCGTGGCCGCCGCCCTGGGCAACATGGGCGAGCCGGACGACTGGAAGGTCCACTTCACGGACACCATGAAGGGCGGGCAGTTCCTGAACAACCCGCGCACCGTCGAGATCTTCGCCCAGGAGGCGCCCGAGCGCGTTTTAGAACTGGAGCAATACGGTGCGGTCTTTGACCGGACGCCAGAGGGCTTGATCTCGCAGCGGCCCTTCGGCGGGCACACCTATCGGCGCTTGAACCACGTCGGCGACCGGACCGGGCTTGAGCTGATCCGCACCATGCAGGACAAGGCCGTCTCGTATGGCATGGACGTCCACATGGAAGTCACCCTGACGCGGCTGCTCACCGAAGAAGGCCGTGTGGTCGGGGCCTTCGGATACTCGCGCGAGACGGGCCGGTTCGTCGTCTTCCGGGCCAAGGCCGTCGTGCTGGCGACGGGCGGCTGGGGCCGGATGTACAAGGTGACCTCGAACTCCTGGGAGTCCACCGGCGACGGCCTGATGATGGCCTACGAGGCGGGCGCGGAGCTTCTGGACATGGAGATGGTCCAGTTCCACCCGACCGGCATGGTCTGGCCGCCCGGCGTGCGCGGCCTGCTCATCACTGAGGGCGTCCGCGGCGAGGGCGGGGTGCTGAAGAACAAGGACGGCGAGCGGTTCATGTTCAACGACGCTTACATGCCCGAAAACTATAAAGGCCAGTTCGCCGAGACCGACGAAGAGGGAGTCCGGTGGCTGGACGACAAGAAGAACAACCGCCGCCCGCCCGAGCTTCTGCCGCGCGACGTGGTCGCCCGCGCCATCTACAAGGAGGTCCTGGCGGGCCGGGGCACCGCCCACGGCGGCGTCTACCTGGATGTCTCGCACCGAGGGGAAGCCTATGTCAAGCGCAAGCTGCCCTCCATGTACGAGCAGTTCCACGCTTTGGGCGACGTGGACATCACTCGGCAGCCGATGGAGGTCTACCCGACCATCCACTACACGATGGGAGGCATCAAGGCCGACCCCGAGACCGGCGCGACCACCGTGCCGGGCCTGTACACGGCGGGCGAGTCGGCGGGGGGCCTGCACGGGGCCAACCGCCTGGGCGGCAACTCTCTTTCCGACATCCTCGTCTTCGGCAAGCGGGCCGGCGACGCCGCCGCCACCTACAGTCAAACCGTCTCACTCGGAGCGATCAGCAAAGACCAAATCGCCGAAGAGTCCGCCCTGCTGCTATCTCCCTTCGAGAGCGGCGGGGACGAGAACCCTTACGCGCTCACAGCGGAGCTTCAGGAGGCCATGCAGAAGGGGGCCATGATCGCCCGCACCGAGGAGGGCCTGACGGCCTGCCTCGCGACGATCTTGGAGCTACAGGCCCGTGCGAAGAACATCTGCATCCAGGGGTCC
>JANOOM010000378.1:0-4365 GCA_031421335.1 Armatimonadota bacterium | reverse complement strand
GGTTAAGAGCTAGATGGATCAGGATTTGGACCAACTCTGAGTCTACGGAGGTAGACTTTGTGCCTTTGTTGGCGCGGTTTCAACCGCCCGCTCCAAGCCTCCTCGCAGTCCCTAAAGCGCCACGTCCACGGCCCCGCCGATGATCTCACTGGCCTGGAGGGCGGGGAGGCAGGAGGCGGGAACACCGTCCACGAGGGTCAGGTTGACCATGGGACAGTCGTCGTGAGTGGGGCCGAAGTCGGAGCCGGGGTGCCGGGCGATGACGTCGAGGCTGGTATCAATCGTGAAGAAAGAGTGCTCGTAGCTGGCAGGGATGCGCCAGCCCATTCCGGGGGCCAGCGCGTAGACGCCGCCGGGGGTGCGGCACTCGCCTGCGCCGCGCAGGAACTCTTTGGGCAACCCATCTCGGCGGCGGCGGTGTGACGCTCCTGGGAATCGGCGGTATCAGCCTGCTCCTTATCATAGAGTTCGCCGCCCACGCGCACGACCTCGGCCATCTGGTCGGGCCGCACGTCTTTTACGCGCAGCGTGCTGGATTCGCTGTCGGTTCTTGACACTCGCGGGCCCATTATAGCGCACAAAAACGGCGCGCGCGTTTGACGCGCTTGACAAAGCCGCGTTTTCCATGCTATAGTCTCTTTCAGACACCGGACAGGGGCGCGACCCCTGTTCATTTTTTTGCCTGTGCTCACAGGCGAAGAGGGCAAACCGAAGAGGGCAAACCATGGCGGAAAGCTACGACAACCCGAACAAGGACAAGCCGGAAAAGCCGGCGGCCCCCAAGAAGGCGGCCCCGGCGGGCAAGCCCACTCCCCCGCCCGCCCGGACGGGCCTGACGGCAGAAGCACAGCGGCGCGCGCAGTCCATGGCGAAGGCGCAGCCGACCAGCCCGCAGCAGTTCTTCCAGGAAGCGTGGGTGGAGCTGAAAAAGACGTCCTGGCCGACCCGTGACGTGCTGACCAAGTCCACCTCAGTGGTCCTGGCTTTGGTGCTGGCCGTCGCCGTGTGGGTCGGGGGCCTGGACTTCGTCCTGAGGAAGCTCGCCACGCCGCTCTTCAACGGCGGCGGACATTAAGAACTATGCAGAAGCACTGGTACGCGGTCCACACCTATTCGGGCCATGAGAAGAAGGTCAAGACGAACGTCGAGCGGCGGGCGGAGACGATGGGGCTGAAGAACAAAGTCTTCGACATCCTTGTCCCGACCGAGAAAGAATCGCGCATCCGTCAGGGCAAAAAGAGCGAGATCGACCGCAAGGTCTTTCCGGGCTACGTCTTCGTCGAGATGGTGCTCGACGATAACACCTGGTATCTGGTCAAGAGCACGACCGGCGTGATCGGGTTCGTTGGAGACGCCAAGCCTACGATCGTCAAGGACTCGGAGATCCGCGAGATCCGCAAGGCCATCGAGGAGTCCGACACCAAGCCGTATATCCGGCCCAAGTGGGAAGTCGGCCAAGCGGTGCGTGTCAACTCGGGTCCGTTCGGAGACTTCACGGGCAGCATCCAGGAGATCAACGCGCCCAAGGACAAGGTCAAGGTGCTGATCTCCATTTACGGGCGAGACACGCCGGTCGAGCTGGAATTCAGCCAGATCGAAAAGATTTCTTAAGATTCAAGGACACTAGAGGCATATGGCAAAGAAAATCACCGGAGTCGTCAAGCTCCAGATCAACGCTGGCAAGGCGACCCCCGCGCCGCCCGTCGGCCCCGCGCTGGGCGGCTACGGCATCAACATGATGGAGTTCATCAAGGGCTACAACGAGCGGACCGCCTCGCAGATCGGCTCCATCGTGCCGGTCGAGATCACTATCTACGAGGACCGCTCGTTCACGTTCGTCACCAAAACCCCGCCTGCCGCCGACCTTCTGAAGAAGGCCGCCGGCATCCCGAGCGGGTCGGGGACGCCCAACAAGACCAAGGTCGCCAAGATCACCCAGGATCAGCTTCGGGCCATCGCCGAGATGAAGGCGCCGGACTTGAACGCGAACGACACCGAAGCGGCTATGAAGATCATCGCCGGCACGGCCCGTTCCATGGGCATTGACATCGGCTGACCTACCCCCGGCACTTGTGCTGGGGAGAGGTAAACATGTGGGAGGGCCTCGAACGCCCGTCAGGACCACAAGGAGACAGAAAATGCGAAAGCAAGATCGTGTGAAGACCATTGGCAAGCGCTACCAAGCCCTCGCCAAGCTGACTGACCCAGAGAAGCTGCTCGACCCCATGCCCGCGATGGAACTGGCGAAGAGCCTTGCCACGGCGAAGTTCGATGAGACCGTCAACGTCGCCTTCAACCTGGGCGTGGACCCGCGCCACGGTGACCAGATGGTGCGCGGAGTCACCACGCTGCCGCACGGGACCGGCAAGAGCCGCAAGGTGCTGGTCTTCGCCAAGGGCCAGAAGGCCCTGGACGCCGAAGCGGCGGGTGCGGACATGGTTGGGGCCGAGGATATCATCGAGCAGGTGCAGAAGGGACAGCTCGACTGGAAGCAGTTCGACCTTATCCTCGCCACGCCCGACATGATGGGGCAGGTGGGCCGGCTGGGTGCGACCTTCAAGCAGAAGATGCCAAGCCCGAAGGCGGGGACCGTCTCGCCGAACATCGGACAGGCCGTCAACGACATCAAGAAAGCCATCCGCGTCGAGTACCGCGTCGAGAAGGCGGGCATCGTCCACGCCGCCATCGGCAAGGCTTCGTTCACGAGCGACCAGCTCTTGGAGAACTTCAACGCTCTCATAGATGCCTTGCAGAAGGCCAAGCCGACGGCGGCGAAGGGACGCTACTTCAAGAAGATCGCCATCAACTCCAGCATGGGTCCGAGCGTGCGGATTGACCCGCTGCGCGCCGTCTCGGTGGCGGCTGGCAAGGGCTAGTTTTCGGGCAACTTCATAAGATTTCGCCGTAGACAGCCGGCCCCGCAGACGCTAACGAGCGTAAACGTGGGTTAATGGGCATACCGCCCGCCGGCCGAGGTAACAGGAACGTCCAGGACACCCTTTAAGTGTCCCGATGCGCCCTGCGACTTGCCCTCTTCGTCTACGGCAGTCGCAGGGCGTATTTTATTTGGAGGAGGTGAATATCATAGCAACCGAATATGTGACCGAACCCGCCGGGGCCAAAGTCGAACTCGTCGCGGAGCTGCGCGAGCTGGTCGGGGTGACCAAGGCCGCGATCCTGACCGACTACCGTGGCCTGTCCGTGGCCGAGCTGACCGAGCTTCGCAAGAAGCTACGGGACGTAGACGCCGAGTACCGGGTCGTCAAGAACACCCTGTTCAAGCTGGCCGCCAACGGCACCATGCCTGTCGCCGAGATGGGCGAGCATTTGACCGGCCCGACGGCGATCGGGTTCGCCAAGGGCGACCCCGTGGCCGTCGCCAAGATCCTGCTGGACTACGCCCGCGACCACAAGGCCATGTCCGTCAAGGCAGGCGTCATGGACGGCCGCGTCCTGAGCGCGGCCCAGGTGGATGCGCTGTCCAAGACCCCGCCGCGCGAGGTCCTGCTCGCGCAGATGGTCGGGTCGTTGCAGGCGCCCATCTCGGGCTTCGTCTTCACGCTGGGCGGCATCATCTCGAACTTCGTCTTCACCCTGCAAGCCATCGCCGACAAGCAAGGCGCCGGGGAAGAAACGGCGACCGAAGCCGCCGCCGTCTAAGAACCTTATTTAACACAAAGAACACTAGGAGAATTCACCCATGGCCGATACCGCCGCAATGATGGAAACCATCAAGAGCATGACCGTTCTGGAACTCAGCGACTTCGTCAAGCAGCTCCAGGAAGAATTCGGCGTCAGCGCCGCCGCGCCCGCCTCCGCCGCACCCGCCGCAGCGGAAGTCGCCGCCGCACCCGAGGCCCCGACCTCCTTCAACGTCGTCCTGACCGGGGCCGGCGACAAGAAGATCAGCGTTATCAAGGTCGTCCGCGAGATCACCGCACTGGGCCTGAAGGAAGCCAAGGACCTGGTTGATAGCGCTCCCAAGGCCGTCAAAGAGGGCCTGACCGCCGACGAGGCCGCCGCCATGAAGGCGAAGCTTGAGGCCGAAGGCGCTTCGGTCGAGATCAAGCCCGCTTAAGTCGGTCCGCATCTGCCGGGCCTGCTTCTGGAGTCAGAAGCAGGCCCGTTTGCTTTCCCGCCCCCGGTGCTGTATACTATCGTAGGCATCATCCGGAGCGCCGGGGAGGGCCGAGACCACGACGCGCACAGGAGTTCCGGATGCCCCAGGTCACGCTCGGACAGTTGTCCGACACGCGCAGGAACAACTTCGACTTCCTCCGCTTTTTCTTCGCCTCGCTCGTCATCTTCTCCCACTCTTACCTGCTGCTCACGCCCGACGGCAACCAGATCGAGCCGCTGTCACGG
>JANOOM010000377.1:0-3218 GCA_031421335.1 Armatimonadota bacterium | reverse complement strand
CGGCGTGCCGCGCCCGCCAGGCCACATCTGCATCGGCCATCGGCTCTCGGCGGGCAAGAAGCAGCTCTTCTTCACCGCCCTGAAAGCGCATCGGCGCATGGACCGAATCTTCGTCTACGCCCAGGCCCAGTACGACTGGGGGGTGGACCGCTTGGGGATCGCGTCCGAGACGCTGGCCCTGATCCCGTTCCACGCCGACGACCGCTTTTACCGGCCGCTCGCCGTCCCCGTCAATCCGGACCTCATCTGCTCGGCGGGCCTGGAGTGGCGGGACTACCCGACTCTGATCGAGGCCGTGGCCGACATGCCGGAACTTTCCGTCAGACTCGCCGCCGCCTCGCCCTGGTCCAAGCACGAGGACCAGACGGCGGGCCGTGCCCTGCCGCCGAACGTGGACGCCCGCCGCTACGACTATGCCGGCCTGCGCGCGCTCTATGCCGAGTCGAGCTTCGTGGTCGTGCCGCTGCGCGAGACGGACTTCCAGGCGGGCGTGACGACCATGCTGGAAGCGATGGCGATGGGTAAGGCCGTCATCGCCACCCGGACGACTGGACAGACTGACGTCATCACGGACGGCGAGAACGGGCTCTCGGTCGCGCCGGGCGACGTGGCCGGCTGGCGCCAGGCGATCACGCGGCTGCGGGCCGACCACGTCCTGCGCGAGCGCCTGGGCCGGAACGCCCGCCGCTGGGTGGAGGAGAATGCGGCCCTGGACTGCTGGGCCGCGCGCCTGGCCGAGTCCCTCTGCATGGCCGGAGGGAGCGTCGGCGCCCCCGCTGCCCCCGCCGCCCGGCCCCCCGACCATCGGCGCGTTGGCGCTTAGGCACCGGAAGCGCGAGGCTGAAACTTTCTCGCGTTTTTGTCCTCCAATTCACCACATTGGCACGGTTCGTGCAGGAATGATATTCAGAGTGGCCCGCTTGGGCCGCTCCCCAATCTCGGAAGGCAGTGTTCCCGATGAAGTCCCTTTTCGTGCGTCTCGTGATGGTCGTGGCGGTCCTGTCGCTGATCGGCAACGTCCTCCTTTATCTGCGCTATTCCAGCGCCCGCGCCCTGGTGACGGTGGGTGGGGACGTGATCACGCGGAAGCAGTACCAGGATCAGCTCGAACATCAGGCCGGCCAGCAGGTGTTGGGTAAGATGGTCTTCGACCGGCTGGTGGCACAAGCCGCCGCCCGCGCCGGCGTCACGCCGACCGCCCAGGACGTGGACGCCCAGATCCAGGACATCCAGCGCCGCTCGCCCCAGCTCCTCGCGGACTCAAGTGCGGACCCCGCCAAAAGGGCCGAGGTCCGGCAGGACCTCCAATCGGCGCTCGCGCTCGAAAACCTGCGGATCAAGGACGTCGCCCTGACGCCCGCCCAGGTGGCCGATTATTATGCCCGCAACGGCGCCCGGTTCGCGCTGCCGCAGCAGGTGCAGGCTACGACGGTCGTGACCCACACTAAAGTAGACGCCGACACCGCCGCCGACCAGCTGCGCCAGAAGACGCCACTAGACGCGCTCGCCCGGTATCCGCGACTGAGAGTGGTCGGCGTGAACGGCTTCAACCCGGACATGTCCGGCCTGCCGCCCGCCCTCAAGCAGCGGATCAGCGCGTTCGTCAATGCGGCCAAGGTCGGCGACGTCAAGACCATCAGCCAGGGATCGGCCTTCCTGACCTTCCAAGTGACGAAGTCCAGCCGCGCGACGCTGCCGCCGCTCGCGCTCATCCGCGCCCAAGTGGAGCGCGAAGCCCGCCTGGCGAGCGCGCCCGCACCGCAGGCCGAGATCGCCCGTCTGTATCAGGCGTCCAAGCCGACTTTCGGCTCGGACAAATATGCCGCCTACTTCGAAGCCCTCCAGAAGTACCCGGTAGGTCAGAGCGGCAGCAAGAAGACCGCCAGTAACCCATGACGGTCCGAGCGGCCCATAAAACGCACAGAAAACTAGCAATTTAGCTTATTGCTTTCTCCGGGCTTATGCGCTATAATTAACACATCAGGACATCAGGAGATCAGGCACGAAAACCCGCGTTCCACACGTTTGACACGACGGCCGCGTGGGAAGAGGTAAGTGGGTATCAGCAGCCTCGAACCACTCCAATTATATCCTAACAAGACCTTCCCAGTCCACTAGGACTGTGAAATATATTCATACAGAAAGGGGGTGAAAACACATGAACATTCAAAAATCAATCAATGTCATCATCGCATCGGCGGCCCTGACCGCCGTAGCCGTAGGTGCTTCCTTCGCCCAGGGCAACCTGGTTACCGGGAGCTCCATCACGCCGACCGCCACGACGGTCAACGGGAATGAGGTCGTCTTCACGACGAACACGTTCGCCGCTCCCAGCAACCGGTACACGGGCATTCTCTACGCCGCGATCTTCCAGGAGTCATCCGCGGCTAACCCCCTCGGTGGCCTGACGTTCGTTTATCAGGCGTCGAACGATCCCGGAAGCCTGGAGTTCCTGGATCGCCTGACTCCGGTCGGCTTCACGGGCTATCAGACCAGCGTGTTTTACAGCACGCAGGCCTTGAGCGATGGCCTCGGCGCTGGCACGGTTGCCCCGAATACGGTGGTCCGCCTCCTCCCCACCGGGGACTCGCTGGCTTTCCGCTTCGAGACTCTGGGCGGCACTCCGGGCCAGGGGATCGTTCAGAACGGCCAGACCACTGATGTGGTCGTGGTCCGGACGGACGCGACGACCTACATGACCAGCCTGAGCGGCGTGAGTGACGGCACCACGGCCAACGTAGCCTCTTACAGCCCCGGCCCGTCGTCCACGGTTCCCTAGCCGGCGACCCTGGCTCCGTTCGCGCTGGGCGGGCTTGGCCTGCTTGGCCTGATCGTCCGCAAGACCCGCCGGACAAACGGCGCGGCGGCCTAAGACTCACTTCTCAAGCCTGCCGGTCACGGAGGCGAGGAAGGGGACGGAGGAGGCGACTTCGAACAATGCTCGAAGCCGCGGCCGCGCTGTACCGACCCTAAAAACGCCGATCTGAAGGGGTGGCGGTGTTGTTCATACAACCCGCCACCCTGTTTTTCTTTTTGTTTCTTCTCTCTGAAAACCTGGTATTTAGTTTGGGCGCGTTCTGCCGAAAATAGAACCGTACCCGGCAGCGACATCTGCTCCCATCCGCTCTGTTTCGCATCCCGATCTTTATGACTCTGGCTTTGATAAACTTCGACGGCGGCAAAAAAGATTTTCTACCGTTCGCGGCGGCGGCCGCCCT
>JANOOM010000376.1:0-13432 GCA_031421335.1 Armatimonadota bacterium | reverse complement strand
ATTACCCGCAAAATGCTGGACACCGAGCCGCCGGAGCAGGTGGAAGCGACGATGGCCCATGAGCTGGGCCACTGCTTCTACCAGGACGACCTCCTGACGCTGCTGCTCTCACTCGGGGGCATCTCCATCGCGCTCCCCTTGCTGCGGTGGCTGGCAGAGCGGTTGCTGGCCCGCTTCGGGCCGCGATGGCGCGTCGCCTCGCTGGCGGACCCCGCCGCCCTGCCAGTCCTCTTACTGAGTTTTCACCTGGTCACGCTCGTGACAGACCCACTGGGGAACGCCTATTCGCGCGCCGTGGAGCGCCGGGCGGACGCCTACGGCATCGCGCTGACCCGAGACCGCGTGGCGGCGGCACAGGAGTACGTCACCTTCTGCGACCAGGAGGGGGAGGACCCCAACCCGCCGGCCTGGTTCGTTTCGTGGCACGATAACCACCCCGCCGACGCGGAGCGCATCCGCTCCGCCCTAGTCGGACAGCCGGGCCAGAGCGCCCCCTCGACTCTCCTGCCGTAGGAGGGTGTATCCTCTCTTCATCAGCCGCTTGGGGCTGTCATTTCCCGAAAGTAGGTCACCCGAAACGATGCTCAGAATAGGCGTCTTCGCACAGGTGAGTCGCGTCTCCATCAAGATACTGCGCCGCTGCGATGAGATTGACCTGCTCAAGCCGGTGTTCGTGGACGATTTCAGCGGCTACCGCTACTATTCGCTGGAACAGTTGCCACGCGCGCATCGCATCATCGCGCTCAAAGAGATGGGATTCGCGCTCGACTGAATTGCCCTTCTCCTGAACCGAAAGCTGTCCCCCGAGCAGTTGCGCCTGATGCTGCATCAGAGGCAGGAAGAGTTGGCCCAACAGGTGCGGGAGGATCAGGCGCGTGGGGAAAATGTCAAGCTGCGAAGTGGTACTAAAGCGAGTCGAGCCGATGCTGGTCGCCGGCATCAGCGAAACCGTTCCTGGAGGCGAACAAGCCACGCCGGTCTACTACCAGCTCTTCACCGAGCTGTTCCAGTACGCCGGTGAACTGGGCCTCGACACAGAGGGCCGCCAACTGAGCGCGGACACGAGCCTGGACAGCGGGTGGAAGGTCAACGACGCGGAAGTCACCATCGAAGCCGCCGTGCGGCTGGACTGGGCCTGCCCAGAGGCAGGGCGCGTCCGCGTCCACACACTCCCTGCCACCAGGATGATGGCCTGCACCATCCACCATGGTGACTATGACTTGCTAGGTCAAGCCTACGAGGCCCTGCTGCGCTGGACCGAAGCCAACGGTTATGAGGTGGATGGCACGAACCGCCACTTGTACCTCCAGACCGGCGACACGGTGGCGGATAATATTACCGAAGTCCAATATCCTGTGGAGAAGAAAAGCAGGTAAGCCCGGAACTGTCAGGTAGGCCCGGCACTTCCAGTGCCGGGCCCTATTTTCTGTCACACTACTTGTGCCAGAGGAGCGGGTTTATGGCGTTATCGTTGAGCGGATCGCCGACGGTGAGCGTTTGGAAATACTCTTCGGGCAGGACGTTCCGGGTGCCGTTGAAGGTCTCACCGTCGGGCATGTAGGCGCAGGTCATCGCACGGCGGGGTTTGTTGGTCATGTTCGCGCCCGCGCCGTGGGCGCAGAGGCCGTTGTGGAAAACGGCGCTGCCGGCGGGGCAAGGGCAGCCGACGGAAGTGATCTCGCGCCACTGGGGGTAGACTTTCAGCAGGTCGGCCTGGTTCTTGCCGATGCCCGTGTTCTGCCACGTCGCCGTCTTCTGGGTGCCCGGCAGATAGTACAAGCAGCCATTGCTCTGGGTGGCATCGTCCAGGGCGACCCAAATGGACAGCGAGTTGCGGGACGAGAACGACCAATAGGGGTTGTCCAGGTGCCAGCCAGTCGGGTTGCCGAAAGGCGGCTTATAGAGGGCCTGGTCGTGCCAGATGCGGATGCCGTCCACGCCGGCGAGTGTCGCGGCGACGCGGCCCAGGCGCGGGTCGTGCATCAGGGTGTGCATCCCAGCGTGCGATTCGGCCAGCTTCAGGCATTGGGTGAAGACCTGGGCGTAGTAGGCGTCCGGGTCGCCCTGGTTGTTCAAACCGGCAGAGGTCGAGGCCAGCCGCTCGGTGACGGCTTCATCGGTCGTCTTACTCCAAAGCGCCAGTTCGTCCGCGTCGAGGAAGTCCTCAATCACGAGGAAGCCGTTTTCCTGGTAGGAGCGAGTCTGCTCCGGTGTCACTTGATCCTTCATCGGGGTTCTCCTTGGGTGCTATCGGGTCGGGCGGAAGACGAGACGGGCCTGCACGTTCGCGCCCATGTTCTGCAAGATCGGGGTCAGCAGGACGCGCCCGTCCCAGCCAGGCGGGGCGGACTTGGCGACGCTCAGGACGAACACTCCCCGGCTGCGGGCGAGGGCGGGGACGGCGTAGCTTTTGTCGGCGCGGGTGCCCCCCTTGCCCCAGGGCAGGGCGGAGGTCCGGCGGGCGGTGTCTGCGCCGGCGTGCCACAAGACGCTACGCGTCCAGCCCTGGTGGGTCTCGTAATCCAAGCGGACGCCAAAAAGCGCGTTGGAGTCGAGGCGGATGAGCGTCCCTTGTCGCGCGACCTGTACGGTCATGCTGGGACTAGGATGGTCCAGCAGCACGCCGATTTGGGCGACGGCGGAGCCGCGCGTCCCGGTGCCAAGTCGGGCGATACAGGTGCGCGGGTCGTAGTCGGCGTAGCTATCGGCGGTGCGGTCGGGGAACCACCAACGCGTGCGGACGTAGGTCCCGATGGAGGCGGGCCGTAGCAGGTCGTCGGGGGCCGCGGCGGTGGCCCGCAGCAGGACCACGCCGTGTGCAGGGAGGGTGCCGGACCAGACGGCAGCACGGGAAGTGATAGGCCGAGGCACCTCGGCCGTCAGGCCCTCCGTGGCCGGGTCGTCTATGAAGCTCGCGTGGGCACCATCAATGCGCGCGACGATCAGCCCCCCTACCTGAAGCGGCAGGCCATCGAGGCGGACGGTCACGGCCGCCGGGGCGGCACTCACGTTCCAAAGCACGACGGCAGCGGTGTGGTCGTCCGAGGAGGCCATCGCGCTGACGCCGCCCGAGGTCTCGGGCGAAACAGGGTTGCGGTCCACGGGCAGGAAAGTCTGGTAGACCTTTAGTGCGTTAAAGATGGCTTTGCGGTGCAGGTCGTTGGTCAGCATCCCCAGAGCGTCATCGGCCCACTGCGCCCAGTAGACTTTTGGCACGTCGGGAAAAGTCAGCAGACCCTTGGCATCCTCGAAGAAGCGGACAGCGCCCTCGGCCCGGCTGATCGGGGCATGGAGGCCGAATTCTTTGGACGAGGCATACTCGGTCAGGAAGACGGGCAGATCGGGGCGGGCGAGGAGCAGGGGGCGGACGGCGCGGACCTGGGCCACATAGTTCGCGTAGGCGTGTACGGAAACGAAGTCCATGGGGTGCGCCAGCGCGGCGGCCACATAGGACGTGTCATAGGCGATGCCGGGGCCGCCGACAAGCGCGTCCGGGTCGGCGGGCCGCAGCCCGGCCTGGGCGGCGTCGTAGACGCGGGCATAGTCGGCGGGGCTGCCGTTGAAGAACACTTTGCCGCCGTCGCCGGGCAGGTCCGGCTCGTTCCAAATCTCGTATGACGGCCCGCGCAGGCCCAGTGCCGTCTTGTAGTGGGCGGCGTAGCTGCCATTGATACGGCCCCAGGCGGCGAAATCGCTCGGGGCGTCCTTCCAGCGCGGCCACTCGCTGCCGGTCTTGAGTGGCAGCGGGTCGTAGGTCATGACGAACAGGGGGTGGATTCCCAGCGCCTTCAGCCCACCAGCGAGGACGTCAACGGGCACGAAGTTGATGACAGGCCGGGCAGCCGTGCCGGTGATCTGGTCGAAGGCCTGGGCGTCGGGCTTGCCCCAGGCCATCTCGTACCGGAAGTCCTGCACGCCCGCTTCTTGGAGCAGCGGCAGCATTTTTCGCCAAGTGGCGGGCGGCAGGAACGGCGTCTGGTAGACGCCGAACTTGGTCTTGACGAGCGGCGGCCCGCTCCAGCGCCCGAAGTCCGCCGTGAAGGTCTGGGCGGCGGCGGGCCGGTTGAGGAGCAGCAGGCCCACCAGGACGAATCGGCCCCAAAGGGCGCTCAGTTGTTTTGCTGGTATTCGTGCCATAGCGCCTCGAATTCGCCGACCAGACCAGCCAGCACGTCGAAACCGCCCTGCCAGAAGGCGGGGTCGTCCAGGGTGATGCCGACCATCGTCATCAGTTCCTGCGGGGTCAGACTGCCGCCCGCTTCCAGCATGTGCAGGTACTTATCGGCGAAGGCCGGGCCTTCTTTCTTGGCTTGCTGATACAAAGACAAGACCAGAAGCTCGCCGAACGAGTAAGCGTAGACGTAGAACGGCGACCCGATGAAGTGGCCGATGTAGGACCACCATAGGCGGTGCTCGTCGCCGAGGACGACCGAGTCGCCGAACATAAGCTGGACTTCGCGCTGCCAGTGTTCGCCGAACTCTTCCGTCGTCAGCTCGCCCTTCAATCGCCGGTGCTCGTGGATGGCGCTCTCGAAGCGGTACATGGCCGTCTGCCGGGGGATGGTGGCGAAGGCGCCCTCGATCTTCTCGGCATACAGGGCTATCTTGTCCTTGAGGGACGCCGACGCGGTGACGCGCTCGAAGACCAGCATCTCACCGAACGTGGACGCCAGCTCGGCCAGCGGCAGGGTGCCGCTGAAGTTCAGCAGCGACTGTTTCCGCGAGAGCGAGGCGTGGACTCCGTGGCCCAGCTCGTGGGCCAGCGTCATCACGTCTTTCATGCGGCCCAGATAGTTCACCAGAACATAGGGGTGCAGGTCCGGGGTGGTGTAGGAGCAGAACGCGCCGCCTTCCTTGCCCTTGGCGGTGGGGGCATCAATCCAGTCCTTGTCGAAGAACTCAGCGGCCCGTCGGCGCATCTCGGGCGAGAAGTCGCCGAAGGCGTTCAAGACGATGTCCCGCGCTTCGGGGTAGGTGATGGTGTCCTCAGCCTCGAACAGCGGCGCGTAGCGGTCGTAGTGGGTGAGTGTGTCCAGGCCCAAAATCTCGCGCTTGACATTGTAGTAACGGGCGACGAGCGGGTAGTTACGGACGACGGTGTCCACGACCAAACTGACCGTCTCCTCTGAAAGCTCGTTGTCCAGGTGCCGGGACGCCTGCGGCGTGGCGAACCCGCGTAGGCGGTCTTTGACATTCTTATCCTGCATCAAGGTGTTGAAGATGAAGGTCAGCGTCCGGCGGTTCTTTTCCAGGCCCTCGGTGAAGGCGGCGGCCGCCGCCCGGCGCGTCTCGCGGTCCGGGTCCATGATCTTCGCGATCACCTGGGCCTGGCTCAGTTCCTCGCCGTTCAGGATGAAGGTCGTCGCTGCCGTGGTCTCGTCGAACAGTCGGTCGAAGGCGCGGCCCCCGGTGTTCGCCAGCTCCTCCATCAGCCGCTCCTCGGTCTCGGAGAGCATGTGGGCACGGGCGGCCCGGATCGTGCCGATATAGTGATGGTACGGCATGACCGTTGGGGCATCCAGAAGCGGCGCCATAACGTCGTCCGGCACGACAGCGAGTTCGAGGTCGAAGAACAGCAGGGGCAGGGCCAGCTTCGTCCCCGACTCATACATCTTTTGCAGGAACGCCCCACGCTCGGGGTCGCCCATGTCGGTCGTGAACAGCAGCGAGGCGAAATACGCGGGCTTGGACGCCTCCTGCTGGATGTTCTCATATTCACGCAGGGCGGCCCCCAACGCGTCGGCGGTCAGGCCGGGCGTATTAATGCGGCCCTTGTAGTCGCGCTCGAACTGTTCGGCGCGGGCCTGCGAGGCGTTGAGGGCTTCGTCAATGCGCGGGTCGGCGGGGCCGTCGTAGAGGTCGGCGAGGTTCCAATGAACGTCGGCGGTGCCCAGGTCAAGGTCGGTGGCTTCGGTGGTCACGCGAGGTTTCTTTCTATCGTTTGCGCTTTTTGGGTTTGAGGGAGGCCATCAGTTCAACGACTTGATGGGCCATGAGGAGCGCAGCCTCTGCATCTTCTTCCTGTGCCGTTTCGCCGGCGTGAATGATCTTGTTGCGTTTGGTGTAGCTCTTGGAGAGGCTGTTCCAGAAGCCAGCCTGCTCCCGGAACAGCGAGCGGCCCGTAGTCAGGAACAGGACGGCGCTCATCTTGCATGAAGAGGCTAACGACTTCCCGGTCGGCCACCCCAACCAGTCCGTTACGGACAGATTTTGCTATACTTTTGCTGTTGAAATGGCTGGAGAGGAGTGGGGGATCGGATTCTACGAGTAGCGGGATGCCCCATGCCAATCCTGTATCCACTTCCATAAACGAGGGTGGGCTTGCCTGAGACCTTGTCAGCTCGACGACTGCGGCCTGCCGCGTTTCAGAGCGATACCATCGAATTAGCCGGTTTGTGCGCCGCAGGAGGCGTTCGAAATTCCCCTTTTGCACTTCGACCTGTTGTTCCGGTTGAAGCGAGCTTGCGGCGTCAAAGGTGGACGAAACTGAGGTATGTTTAGCGCTCAAGCTGTCACCAATTGACGCATATTTTTCACTTAAATTGATGGCGCCTCCTTCGGCTCCAGTCTGGTAAACTCTATCTGGGAGGCGAAGGAGATAAGGCAGTGCGATCGAGATGCTGATTTGGGGCAAAACACTACCTCTAAGAGAGCGCCATTCTCAGCTTGCCATCGAAGCCTTGTTCTTTGGCGAAAGATTGAAGCTCGCTGAGGTATTTGTCTTTGACTTGCGCGAGGTCAAGCCCAGTAGGGAACGAGACGTGCGCGACAAGCCACTCCCCTTCTCTAAAAACATCAGCTCTCACTTGACGATGTTCGCTTTGGAAAGCACCCATATACTTCGCATAGTGATCTCTGACATCAGCGGCAAACGCGGCATCAATTAGTGTGGGCATGAGAATCTCCTGGAACATCTGAATTGCGGCCCCGTGGATGAGGGATTATACCCCCACACAGCATCCGCTTGCGACATTGTGAAAAAAGTTGCAATGTCACTAGGGGGTGGGTACAATATCACTAAGAAAGAGGCTACTTCATGCTTGCGACTGAGACGAGGCCGCGCCACCCAGTGGCGCGCGGGGTGCATCAGACGAAGGTCATCCTGGAGATGATCAAGTTCGAGCACACGGTCTTCATGCTGCCGTTCGCGCTGATGGCGGCCGTCGTCGCTTCGCGCCACGACTGGCTGCGCTTCGCGCACGCGATCCCCTGGATACTGCTGGCGATGGTGGGGGCGCGGTCTTCCGCCATGGCCTTCAACCGCATCGTGGACCGGCGGTTTGACGCGCTCAACCCGCGCACGGCCAAGCGCGCTTTGCCCGCCGGCCTTCTGACGGTGCCGCAGGTGGTCGCTTTTACGGTGGTCGCGGCGATGCTGCTGGTGTTCGCCGCTTTCGAGCTGAACCCTTTGGCTTTCGCGCTATCGCCGGTGGCCCTGCTGCTTGCCCTGGGGTACTCCTACACCAAGCGCTTCACGGCCTTTTCGCACTTCTTTTTGGGCCTGGCGCTGGCCGTCGCGCCGGTCGGGGCGTGGGTGGCGGTGACAGGGCGGATCGAGGCACCCGCGCTCTGGCTAGGCGGGGCCGTCGTCTGCTGGCTCTTCGGCTTCGACATCCTGTACGCCTTGCAGGACACCGAGTTCGACCGGGCGAATGGACTTCACTCGATGCCCGCGCGGCTTGGAAACAAGGGCGCCCTGCTGGTCTCGCGGCTGGCGCATCTGGTGATGATCGGCCTGCTGGTGATGACGGGCGTCTCGGCGGGGCTAGGCGTGGTCTACTTCAGCGCGGTCGTCCTGGTCGCCGGGCTGATCGCCTGGGAGCAGTCGCTGGTGAAGCACGACGACCTTTCGCGGCTGGACATGGCGTTTTTCACGCTTAACGGCTATGTCAGCGCGGGCCTGTTCCTGCTGACATTAGCAGACGTCCTGGTCAGGAGATGAATGGTGGCAGTTTACGAGATCATGCCCGAACGGGCAACACTGCACGGGCATTTCTCGCGCGACCTGCCGCCTTGTTTGACTGTTCAGTCCGGTGACACGGTGCGCTTCCGGACTCTAGAAGCGAACTGGACGCTGGCGCAAAGAACGGAAACAGGGAACGCGCCGAAGTTCAAGCCGCGCAGCGAGGCAGACAAAGGCCACGCCCTCTGCGGCCCGGTCTTTGTCGAGGGCGCGGAGCCGGGCATGACGCTGGAGGTGCAGATCGGGGACGTGACACCGGGCGACTGGGGCTACACGAACGCGGGCGGCTGGTCGTCCCTGGTCAATGATGCGCTGGGCGTTGCGGACGGCGAGGGAATCGTTCACCTTTGGGCGCTGGACACGGCGGCCATGATGGGCCGGAACCAGCACGGGCACGCCGTCGGCCTGCGGCCGTTTATGGGCGTCATGGGGATGCCCGCCGACATGCCGGGATGGCAGTCCACGACGCCGCCACGCGTCTCGGGCGGCAACCTAGACTGCAAAGAGCTGGTGGCGGGCAGCTCGCTGTTCCTGCCGGTGGCAGTGCCGGGCGGCCTGTTCTCGGCGGGAGACGGCCACGCGGCGCAGGGGGACGGCGAGGTTTCGGGCCTTGCCATCGAGTGCCCGATGGAGCGCGTTGACCTGACATTCCGCCTGCACCCGAACATGACGATCACAACGCCGCGCGCCAAGACGCCCGCCGGCTGGATCACGCTGGGCCTGGACGAAGACCTGAATGTAGCGATGAAGACGGCGCTGGGCGTTATGCTGGACCTGATGGGGGAGCTGCACGGCCTGACCCGGCAGGACGCGCTGGCCCTGGCGAGTGTCGCCGTAGATCTCCGCATCACGCAGGTGGTCAACGGTGTCCAGGGCGTTCACGCGCTTCTGCCGGATGGAGCATTGAGGATGCCCACCTAATCGGCGTCGGGTGTCCCCCGCGCGTCTTCCATGTTCGCGTCGAGCGTTTTGGCTTCGCCGGCGTCCGCGCTCATCTTGTCGTGGAGCGCCTTCTCGGCGAAGAAGGTCGTTCCGTGTGAGACGGATGACTCGGAGGTGATCTGATCGGCCATCCGGCGGACTAGTTGCAGGCCGGACGGAGCCGACGGCCCCGACGTCTTGAGCGGAAAAGCCTTTCCCCTGGTCCCTGACGATGATCGCCACGCGGTCGGCATGATATTCCAGGGTGAGCAGGAAGCGGCGGGCGATCCGCAAAAACGTCCCGTCGCCGGGCAGTTCCAGCGACACTTTGAGTATCATATTGCCCTCCTCCTGGCCGGCGGCCGGTTATGCATTCATCGTATTGTGAGGAGGGTGTTCCCGAAACGGATTGGAACGAACTATGACCACGAGGATCGGCAGCGTGCCGTACTTGAACGAGAAGCCGCTGACACGGTGGTTCTCGCACACCGATGAGGGGCGCGCGTCGGACATTGAAGTCGTCTACGCCGTGCCCTCTGAGCTGGCGCGGATGCTGGCGGCGGGCGAGATCGCCGCCGCCCTGGTCTCGTCGTTTGAGTATTTCCGGACGCCCGGCTACTGTATCGCCCCCGGCGTTTCGATCTCCGGGCAGGACGATATCGAGTCGGTGCGTGCTTTCGCCCGCGTGCCGTGGCGGAAGATCGAATCCCTGGCTCTGGACACTTCCTCGCTGACGTCGGCGGCCCTGCTCAAGATTTTGCTGGCCGAACAGCTCGACTCCCACCCCGCTTTTCTGAACGCCGCGCCGGACCTCGACGGGATGCTGGCCCAGGCGGACGCTTGTCTCCTGATCGGGGACAAGGGGATGCTGGCCGATGGGCGCGGCCTGAGCGTCCTGGACCTGGGCCACGCCTGGCGGCGGCTGACGGGCCTGCCATTCGTTTATGCCGTCTGGATGGGCCGCGAGGAGAACATCACCCCGCACCTCGTCAGTTCGCTGGCGGTGTCCAAAGCCTGGGGCCTGACGCAGATCGAGGTCATCGCCGAGGAGGAGTCGCGGCGCATCGGGGCGTCCGTGCGCCAGTGCCATCATTATCTCACGGAAGTGATGGACTACGATCTGGGCGAGGAGCACTTGCAGGCGCTGGCGACGTTCGGGGCGAAGGCGCGGGCGCAGCAGCTTCTGCCGGAGCCGCCGGGGCCGGTGCGCGTGGCAGGCACAGGATAACAAGGCGCGATAAATCGCGCCCCTACGCGCGGTATAATACTCTCATGGCAGGACACACACATGGGGCGACGAGCGGGCGCGGGCTTTGGCTCTCTTTGGGGCTGACCGTGGCCTTCGTCGCTTTGGAAGCTTTCTTCGGGCAGCGCGCCCACTCACTGGCCCTGCTCTCGGACGCGGGGCATAACGCGAGCGACGCGCTGGCCCTCGGGCTGGCGGCGTATGCGATTTGGGTGGCGCGGCGACCCGCGACGCCGGGGAAGACGTTCGGCTACCATCGGGTCGCCATCCTGACCGCACTGGCAAACGCTTCCGCCCTGGTCATTATCGCGCTGGGCATTCTGCTGGAAGCCGCGCAGGAGTTCCGGCACCCGCAGGCCGTTTCGGGCAACCTGATGATGGGGGTGGCGGCGGGGGCCGTGTTCATGAACACCGTCATCGCCTGGGGCCTGCGCGGGGACAGCCACCACAGTCTGAACATGCGAGCGGCCTATGTCCACATGGCGGGCGACGCGATCTCCTCGCTGGGCGTCGTCCTGGCAGGCGTGGTCATCCGCTCGACCGGGTGGACGGTGGCCGACCCGCTCGTCTCCATCCTGATCGCCGGGTTCATTCTTTACTCGTCGTGGGGGATCATCGGGGACGCGGCGAACATCCTGATGGAAGGCACGCCGAAGGGGGTGGACATCGAGGAGTTGGCGGCCGCCATCCGGTCCACGCCGCCGGTCTGCGCCGTCCACGACCTGCATGTCTGGACCGTCAGCGACGGGCTTCATTTCCTTTCCTGCCATGTCGTCCTCCCCGGCGGCTGCACAGTGCTGGAAAGTCAAGCCGTGGTCGCCTCGCTCAACGCGCGCCTGCATGACGGGTTCGGCATCGGCCACGCCACGATCCAGACGGAGACGGCGGAGGGCGACGCCTGCCGGCACGAGGGCGACGCGCTCTATTGTGCCCTCCATCCGCACGAGGTCGGATGCAGCCACTAGGCCATCCCCTGCCCCCATGTCAAGCCAAAGGCCCCGCCTCTCGATAAGAGGCAGGGCCTTTGTGTGTTCTTCTGGGGTCTTAACGCTTGAGGAAATGGTAGCCGATCACCAGCGCGATCATCAGGGCCATCACCGCCCAGTGGGAGGCGGTGACGCGCTTGGCAAAGAGGCCGACGCAGGCGGCGAAGAAGATGATGGGCAGGATGATGGTCATTGGCCCTGCGCCTCGGCGATAGACACGGAAACGGGCAGAGACAGGGCCGGCGACGGGGCCGCACTGGGCGATAGGACAGGGGTAGGTGCTTCGGGTGCGAGGGGCGCGCGCTCCGTCCGGACCCACTCGTCCGCGCCGCGCCGGCCACGCGCTATGCCCGATAGCGCCAGGGCGAACTTCCACACGACATAAACGGGTGCGCGGAGCAGGGCGGCGAAGGCTTCAGGCGGGGCGCCAGCCACGCGCAGGCCGCCGAGTATGTAGAGGAGTAGGCCAACGCCAGTCAGGGCGGCGGCGGAAAGCCAGAGGGCGGGGTGCGGCAGCAGATGGGCGGCAGTTCCCAGCACGACCAGGCCGGACCAGGTCAGAGTCAGGGCGAAAAGTTCGGCCAGCGGCGGGATGACGAGGTCGAGGCCCATGTCTGCCAGCAGCCGGTTCCGGGTCCGCAGACCCTCCCAGAGCAGCGGCAGGGCGCGCTCCCGCACCATCTTGAGGCGCCCTCGCTCCCAACGCGAACGCTGCGAGCCGGCACGGGCGGCATCAGTCGGCATCTGGGCCAGGACGCGCGCCTCGTGGGCGTAGCCGACTCGGACGCCCAGCCGCCGGATGAGTTCCAGGCCGTAGTCAAGGTCTTCTGTCAGGCTGCCGCCCGGCCAAGGCAGGGCAGCGGCGACGGCGCGCGTGAAGGCCATGCCGTTCCCTTTCAGTCCCACACTCAGCTTCAAGGACTCGCGGCCGAGCGGCTTGACGTGGTTGACCAGGTCGAAGGCCGCCGCCATCAGGCCCGCGCGCCAGCTTTCCTCGAAGTTCAGCACCCCATAGCGGCCCTGCCAGGCGGCGGGAACATCTGCGCCCCCCGATGACTGGAGGCGGGCGCTCATGCGGGTCAAAAAGTCCGGGGCGACCCAGGTGTCGGCGTCCACGATCACGAAGCCCTCGGCAGGCTCGGGCCGGGAAAGCAGAAGGGCGAAAGCGTGGTTCAGGGCGTACCCCTTGCCGCGCTCCTGGGCGTGGGTGCGTTCCAGGACCGTGACACCATGCGCCCCGGCCAGGGCCGCAGTCGTGTCGAGGCAGTTGTCGGCGACGACGACGATCTCGAAGCTCTCGGCCGGGTAGTCCTGTTTGCCCAGGCTATCCAGCGTCCCGGCGAGGACCAGCTCCTCGTTGTGGGCGGGGACGATCACGACTATGTCCAGTGGCCGGGCCGGCGGCGGGACGCGACGGCGGGCGGCGGAGGCGACCAGCAGGGATAGCAGGAAGGCAATGCTGCCCATCGCGGCCAAGCCGACGACGAAAACGAGGATCGGATAAAGCAGGGACATTTCGGTTACGCCCTCGCGGCCCGCTTGCGGAGCCAGGATGGGCCGGCGGCCTTGACGCGGTTCAAGGCGACACCGATCACCTTGTCCCGGCCTAGGGCGTCGAGCGCCTGCACGACCACGTCGCGCGGCGTCGCCCCAGCGCGGGTCACGACCAGCAGGCCGTCCATGTGGCGGGTCAGCGGGAGGGCGTTGTCGGAAGCGACGGCGGGCATGTCCACGATGACCACGTCGAAGGCCAGGCGGGCCGAGATGACGAGCTGGGCGACGCGGGGCGAGCGGGCCAGGCGGGCGGCGTTCGCGGGGACCTTGCCGGCGGGGATGATCACCAGGTTGTCGCAGCCGGCAAGCTGCAAGGTCGGGACGACGTTGTTGCTGTCTTCCAGAACCGGCACGACACCCTCGCCGCGGGCGGGGACGCCCAGCCGGGCCGCGAGGTCGCCTTTGCCCAGGCTCATGTCAATGAGGCAGACGCGCTTGAAGGTGTCGCGGGCGATCGTCATCGCCAGGTGCAGGGCGACGGTCGTCTTCCCCTCCCCCAGCACGGCGCTGGTGACGCCCAGCACATAGGGCCGGTCGGAACCCAAAGTCTCGCCGCTGATCAGGGTGACGTCGCCGACGCCCGCGATCTGCCGCTCCAGGGAGGCGTACAGGTGACTGAACTCGGCAGGCGTCTTTTCCGCGCGCAGGTTGATGACCGGCGACGACGACCGGGCCGGGCTGTTTTCTTCGCCGGGCGCGGCCGGGAACTCCTCGGGCCGCAGGGTCCGGTCAGGCCGGCTGAGGTCGGTGCGCGCCCCGTTG
>JANOOM010000375.1:0-14573 GCA_031421335.1 Armatimonadota bacterium | reverse complement strand
GGGGAACAGCATGTCGCTGAGGGCCTGAGCGGCCTGCTGGCCCGCCCCGATGAGCTGCGTGCTCGGCAGGGTACACGATTCGGACGGCGTGTCCTTGATGCCGACGAGGTAAACGTCGGACAGGCCCGCCGCGCCGTGCTGGAAGTAGTAGGATGAGATCGGCTCTTCCATGCCCTCCTCCTTGATGGTGCCGGCGACCTGGCAGCCGTCACTGCCTTGCAGGACGAACGCGGAGGGCATGGCGAGCTGCGGCAGGAACTCGCGGATGAAGCGCATCCCCTGGAGGCTGGCCTGGTCCTGCTTGGCCTTGGGCTTGCGCTCTTCCTCGCTGATCATCAGGTCGAACGACAGCACGGCGAGTTCGGCCATGGCGCGGTCTATCAGGACCAAGGTCCCGTGCGTCAGGACGAGGCCGCCGTGGGCGGCTTCCAAAACGCCCGGCTCGATGTGGCCGTTGCTCTGGAGGAAGGAAAGGACATCGGTCGTCATGGTGTCGTGCGGGTCAACGGTACGCCGAGAGGACCGGGTGGTCTCGCTGGTGTGCTTGAGGTCGCCCGAAGCGATGTGGATATCGAGCTTCGCGCCCTTGTCCTCGCTCGTGCGGTCCGTAGCGGTCTGTTCTAGTGAAGACAAACGGCCGTTGAAGATCTGGGCGTAGTAGGAGGCGATCCGGCCGGCATCCCGGTACAGGAAGTCATACAATGCGGCCGGTGGTTCGCCTTGCTCCATGCTGGATATCCTCCCGGACCTGCTTGCGCTTCTCGTTAAACTCGGCCAGATCATCGGCTAGGCGGCGGTTGTGGTCGGCGAACAACCGGAACGCGCCGCTGATGATGTTTCGCGTTTCCTCCTGAACTGTCTCGGGGACGTCCAGGGTGATCTTCGGGGCGGCAGGCGTGTCGGTGTTTTTGTCTTCCATTTATTTGCCTCGTTCGCGCTTATCCTGCCGTCATTATGGCACAAAACGGGAGGAAAGCCACTTAAGCAGCTTGGCCAGCTAGCTCCCGCGTTTCCTGCTTGTCAGCGTACCCGGCGGAGTGGGCGTGAAGGCTTTCGTGGATGAGCGTTGACCAGCGGGCTTCCAGCCGGGCGAGCGACGCCTGGATCTGGATATCGCAGGAGAAGGGCTTCTTGCCTTTGAACTCTGTCGTCTCCACGAGTTCGACCACGCCGCTCCAGCGCGTCGGAAGGCCGGCAAGCGCTGACGAGCGGCATGATCTGTTTGAGTTCGGCGCGTACCTGCACCTCCGGGTCGCTTCCTTGCATTCGGGTTCTCCAGGGCGGCTAGATCTTCGGGACGACCAGGCCGTAGTTGCCGTCGCGGCGGCGGTAGACTACCTGGGTCATGTGGGTGTCCATGTCGAGGTAGACGTACCAATCGTGGTCGGTCAGTTCCAGCATCTGCACGGCGTCGTCAATGCCCATGGGCTTCATGGTGACGGCCTTGGTGCGGACAATGCGCGGGCTGTCGTCCACGTCCTCCTCGCTGTCGGCGGCGAGGATGCCATCCATGCCGGACCCATTGGTGATGTCCATGTTGGTGCGGAGGCTCTGCTGGTGGTTGCGGAGGTGGGTGTGCTTGGCCTTGAACTTGCGGAGGCGCGCTTCGAGCTTGTCCACGACGCGGTCGAGGGAGGCGTACATGTCGTTGGTGCGCTCCTCGCCGCGCAGCAGGAGTCCGTCGCCCTGGAGGGTGACCTCGACGCGGTGCTGGCCGCCCTCGACGCTCTCGACGACGATGACCTCGCGGATGTTCTGGAAGAAGGTCTCGAGCTTCTGAAGGCGGTTCTGCGCGTACTCGCGCAGGCCCTCGGTGACCTGAAGATGCTTGCCCTTGACGGTGACGGCGATAGCCATAGCTGTTCCCCTTTTCTTTAGGGACCCACGATGGCGGCGACGGCGTGGGCGGCGATACCCTCACCGCGCCCCAGCGAGCCGAGTCCCTCGTTCGTAGTCGCTTTTATACCCACGCGGGCGGGTTCGATATGCAGGCACTCGGCGATGAGTGTCCGCATCTGTGGCACATGGGAGCTGATCTTGGGGGCCTCGGCGATGAGTGTCATGTCCACGTTGCCGACGCTGTAACCCACCGCGCCCACGCGCTCCCGGACCTGGCGCAGAAGTTCAAGGCTGGAAATACCTTTGTAGGCTGCGTCGGTGTTCGGAAAGAGGTTGCCGATGTCCGGCAGGCCCGCCGCGCCGAGCAGGGCGTCGCAGAGGGCGTGGAGCAGGACGTCGGCGTCGGAGTGCCCGTCCAGGCCGCGCGGGCTTGGGATGGCGACTCCGCCGAGCATGAGCAGGCGGCCCGCGATGAGGGGGTGGATGTCGTAGCCGAAGCCGATGCGCGTTTGTGCCATCTGTTCTCCCGAGCGGGCGCGCAGGAGCGCCTCGGCCAGCTTGAGGTCGCCGGGGCGCGTGACTTTGAGGTTGTCGGGGGCGCCCAGGACGAGATGGACCGGCTCCGCCCCGAACCTCTCGACCAGGGAAGCCTCATCGGTGCCGGACCAGCCCTGGTCGCGGGCGGCGATGTGCGCGTCGAACAGCGTCGCGATGCGGAACGCTTGTGGGGTCTGGACGGCCCAGAGTCCTTCGCGGTCCACGGTGCGCTGGACGATCTGCGCGTCGTCCACGGCCTTCAAGGTGTCGGTGAGAGGTAGGGCGGCGACGGCATTGCCGAACTCGCGGGCGCCGTCCAGGCAGCGGGTGATGATTTCGGGCGTGACCAGGGGGCGGGCGCCGTCGTGGACGAGGACGAGGTCGTCTGCGGCCCCGCCCAAAGTGAACAGGCCGATGGCGACCGAAACCTGGCGCGTTTCACCGCCGGGGATGATGGCGAGCAGCTTGTCCAGGCCGTCCAGAGCTTCACGGCAACGGGCCACCTCGCCCGCGCCGGCAACGACGACGATGCCGTCAATGCCGGGATGGTCCGCGAACGCCGCAGCAGTCCAGCGCAGAAGGGGCCGGCCCATCAGGGGCGCGAAGACCTTGTTGCCTTCCGTGCCGCCGTCAGTGTTGAATCTTGCGGCGCGGCCCGCCGCCGGGATAAGCGCGTAGGTTGCGGTCATACCCGTCTTCTTCCTCATCTTCTTCGCGAATGCGGGCAAAGATCATCTTGCCGGCCACGGTCTGGAGGACGGTGCTGGTCACGACGGTGATGGTCTCGCCGATATGGCGGCGCCCGCCTTCCACGACGATCATGGTGCCGTCATCGAGGTAGGCGACGCCCTGCTCGGGTTCCTTGCCGACTTTGATGATGGTGACAGGCATCTCTTCGCCGGGCAGGACGACAGGCTTGACGGCGTTCGCCAGCTCGTTGATGTTTAGGACGGCGACGCCCTGAAGCTCGGCGACTTTGTTGAGGTTGTAATCGTTGGTAACAATCTTGCCGCCCAGTTTCTTCGCCAGTTTGACCAGCTTCGCATCCACCTCGTCGCGGTCGTTGGGGTCCGTGCTGTCGTAGGTGCGGACCATCATCTTCTGCTCGGTCCGCATGGCGTTCAGGATGTCCAGCCCGCGCCGGCCCCGCGCCCGCTTCAGGCCGTCCGCCGAGTCCGCGATGTGCTGCAATTCGTCGAGCACGAAGCCGGGGACATAGATAGGGCCTTCGATGAAGCCGGTGCGGCAGATGTCGGCGACGCGGCCGTCAATGATGACGTTGGTGTCGAGGATCTTGCACTGCTCGGGCAACGTCTCCTTGCCGTCGGCGGGCAGTGCGCCCGCGCCAGGGAGGAAGATACGCACCTCGTCCTTCATGCTCCAAGTCGCGACGATGCCGAGGTAGATCAGGACGATGCCGACCACAACCGTGAGCCAAACGCCCATGATGGGGAAGGCAGTGCGGAGCATGATCGTCAGCAAGAGGCCGACCAGGACGCCGACGAAAGTGGCGACCTTCTCGTTCGGCTTCATCTCTTTGAGGCGGTCACCGGCCTGGATCAGCTTCACGAAAGCCGGGCCGGAGATCAGGCGCGCGAACAGGACGCCGAGCAGGCTGAACGCCGCAAGTGCGATGGCGCGCTTGGCGGCGCTGCCCATGCTTTCGCGGGCGGCAGCAATGACGCTGTTTGTGTTGTTCGGGTCGTTGACCCAGGTGACGATCTGCGCGCCGGCCTGGTAACCCAGGATGCCGCCGAGGACCAGCAGGGCGCTCACGAAGAGCAGCCGCCAGACCTTCAGCGCGGTGTTGTTTTCAAGTGCCAAAAGCGTGTGTCTCCCTCTCCCAGCAGAGGTCTTCATCGGCACGAATCATCCAAGGGTCGGTTGAAGGGTTCGTTTTCGCATTTTCTGATCTGCGTTTTTACTTGCGGCCGTTGCGCGAGACACGGATGCGGGTCTCGGCGTGTGCGAGGGTGCGGCGCGCTTCCGCCTGCTGGTCGGAGCCGGCCTCAGCCTCGGTCAGCATCTGCTGGGCGGCGGCGAGATCGGTCTCGGCGCGCGTGACGTCTATCTCGTCGGCGCGCTCGGCGTAGTCGGCGAGGATGGTGGTCCGCCCGCCGCCGGGCGCGACCTCCATGAAGCCGCCGGAGATGACGATGTGGGCCGTGGTCCGGCCGTCGGCCAGCGTCGCCAGGACCTCGCCGGGGGCGAGTTCGGTCATCAGCGGCGCGTGGTTCGCAAGGATGCCGAGCTGCCCCTCAGTGCCGGGCGCGACGGTCTGCGTTACCGGCTCACTGAGCATGATGCGCTCCGGGGTCACCACGTCTAGGGTATACGTTGCTGCCATAGTGTTTAATCTCAGAAATCGGTCAGCGGCGGGATAACAATAATAAGATAGCAAAATGGGGCGCGACGAATCGCGCCCCGATCTTCCGCCATGAGGAGCCTAGACGCCCATGGACTTAGCCTTCTCGACGGCCTGCTCAATCGCCCCACAGTTGAGGAAGGACTGCTCAGGCAGATCGTCGTGTTCGCCGTTCAAGATGGACTTGAAGGAGCGGACGGTGTCTTCGCGGCGCACATACTGGCCTGGCAGGCCGGTAAACTGCTCGGCGACGGAGAAGGGCTGGCCGAGGAAGTTCCGGATCTTGCGGGCGCGGGCGACGGTCAGCTTGTCCTCGTCGGAAAGCTCGTCAATGCCGAGGATGGCGATGATGTCCTGGAGTTCCTTGTAGCGCTGGAGGATGTTCTGGACGCCTCGGGCGACATCGTAGTGATCCTGGCCGACGATGTTGGGGTCGAGGATGCGCGACGTAGACACAAGTGGGTCCACGGCGGGGAAGATGCCGATGGCGGCAAGGCTCCGCTCGAGGTAAGTGGTGGCATCCAGGAAGGCGAAGGTCGTGGCGGGGGCCGGGTCGGTGGGGTCGTCGGCGGGGACGTAGACGGCCTGCACGGACGTGACGGAGCCTTTCTTGGTGCTGGTAATGCGCTCCTGCAAGGCGCCCATCTCGGAAGCCAGGGTGGGCTGGTAGCCGACGGCGCTGGGCATGCGGCCCAAAAGCGCGGACACTTCCGAGCCGGCCTGGACGAAGCGAAAGATGTTGTCCACGAACAGCAGCACGTCCTGGCCCTGCTCGTCGCGGAAGTATTCGGCCATGGTCAGGCCGGACAGGGCGACGCGGAGGCGGGCGCCGGGCGGCTCATTCATCTGGCCGAAGACCATGGCGGTCTTGTCAATGACGTGGGCCGTGTTGCCCTCGGCGTCTTTGAACTCGGTTTCGGACATCTCAAGCCAGAGGTCGTTGCCCTCGCGGGTCCGCTCGCCAACGCCGGCGAAGACGGAAACGCCGCCAAACTCGACGGCGATGTTGCGGATCAGTTCCTGGATGGTGACGGTCTTGCCGACGCCCGCGCCGCCGAACAGGCCGATCTTGCCGCCCTTCGGGTAGGGGCAAAGGAGGTCAATGACTTTAATCCCCGTCTCCAAGATCTCGATGCTGGCCGCCTGGTCTTCCAGGGTCGGAGCAGAGCGGTGGATGGGGTAGCGCTGGCTGCCGGGGGCAAGAGGGCCGCGCTCGTCAATGGTCTCGCCGAGCAGGTTGAAGACGCGGCCTAATGTCTGGGGGCCGACCGGGACGGTGATCGGGCCGCCGGTGTCGTTGACGTCCATACCGCGCGTCAGGCCGTCGGTGGACGACATGGCGATGCAGCGGACGACATCATTGCCGAGGTGCTGGGCCACTTCCACGGTGAGCTTGATTTCGCGGCTCGCGTCCGCGATGGTGAGGGCGTTGAGGATATTCGGCAGCTCTCCTGCCGCGAATTCGGCGTCCACCACCGGGCCTTGTACTTGTACGATTTTACCGACAGCCATAGTCTGTGTTTATTCTCCTTGCGAGGGCCTTTAACCTTCTGTTAATCTGTGAAAAAGTGCGCTAAGTTCTGCTGAGTATAGCCGAAAAGCGGGAAGGGTGTCAAGGAACAAGCCAGGGCCGGGGCCTGTCTCAGCCCACAGCTTCCGGTGGGTGAGATTGCGGAGGTAGCAAGCGAACACCCGGCGAGTGGTTGAAAACCACTGGCTCGTCCCGCATTGGCTCTACCGCAGCGCCTCGGCGCCGCCGACGATCTCGGCGATCTCCTTGGTGATGGTGGCCTGCCGGGCGCGGTTCAGCGACAGCGTGAGATTGGAGATCATCTTGCCGGCGTTGTCGGTGGCGCTGGACATAGAAGTCATGCGCGCGCCGTGCTCCGACGCGATGCTCTCGACAACGGCCTGGTAGACCTGGGTGTCAACGTAGCGCGGGAGCAGGCTGCCCAAGATCTGCTCGGGGTCCGGCTCGAAGATGTAATCCACGGCCTGGGTGGGCGCGGCGTTTTCCTCGGCTTTGGGGGGCTGGATGGGCAGGATGGTGACGGTCTGGGGCCGCTGGGTCATGGCGGACTGGAACTGGGTGTAGATGAGGTAGAGAGCGTCCACCTGGCCCGAGGCGAACAGCTCTCGGGCAGTCCGGGAGATGGCCTGAGCGTCGGCAAAGCTGATACCGGTGGCAGGGACGGGGTTCTCAGCGGCCACTTCGTAGCCGCGCCGGCGGAAGAAGGTGGCGCCCTTCTTGCCGACACAAACGAGCTTGGCGCGCTCGGGGCCGAAGGGGCGCACGAGGTCATTGGCGCGGCGGATGACACTGGAATTGTAGGCACCGCATAGGCCGCGGTCGGCGGTGACGAGGATGACACCGATGGTCTGCGGCTCGCCCTCGACCCGGCGCAGAAGCGGGTGGCGGACGCTGGAGCCGCCGTTGGCCCCGAGGCTCTGCATGACGTCGCGCATCTTTTCGGCGTAGGGCCGGGCGGCCCCGACGGCTTCCTGGGCGCGGCGCAGGCGGGCGGCGGCGACCATCTTCATCGCCTTGGTGATCTGCTGAATGTTCTTGGCGACGCGGATTCGGCCGCGGATCTGTCGTGGGGTAGCCATCGTGGGTCCTTCGTGTGCGTCTCGGCGGGGCCTCGGAGTGTTCAGGGGGCGGGCGGTTTCAACCGCCCGGCTCCGCAGTCAGTGGGCCGCTTCACCGGGGCGAGTCTGTAGTCTGGGATTATGATACCGTATGGGCGGCGGATTGTCAACGCGGTGTCAGGGGAGCGAAGCATAAAGGCGGCCCAGGTCCGTCAGCGAGTCGTCCTTGTTGAACAGGGCCGACGCGCCCAACGCGGCGTCGTCAGGCGCAGCGGAATACCAGGAGTAGCGCTGCACATAGTTCAGCTTGTTCATGCCCGGCAGGGCGACCCGCATGAAGTCGGCGGCCATTTTGGGCGTGATGCCCCGGTGGCCCGACCAGTCGGCGGGGGCGAACTCCGTCACCCAAAGGGGGCGGTGATAGAGGGTGTGGATGCGGGCGAGGTAGCCGAGGAAGTCCTGCGGGTTCGCGCCGCCGTACCAGTGGATCGTGATGAAGTCAACGCGCAGGTGCTTCTTCTCGGCCCCAGTCATGAACGCCTTCATCCAGTCCCCGTCGGCATGGACGGCGGCGGGGCTGCCGAGCGTCAGGCCAGTCCGCATGAGGTAGGGCCAACCTTCGAGGGCGCCGTCCACGCTGAGGTTCGCCTGGTCCTTGCCGTCCGGCTCGTTGAAGCCGAGCAGGGCATCAACATTCGGCTGTGCCTTGACCTTGGCGAGCCACTTGACGAGGTCGTCGTTTTTGTTGCCGTAGTAACCCCAGTCCATCGGCACGAACTGGACGCTGGGGGGCAGGTCGGTGGGGCCGGGAGCGCCCCAGCTATAGAACCAGTGCGCGCGCAGGGCGGTGACCTGTGCGCGCCAACGGCCGTCGGGCCGGACGACGGTGTCGAAGCCTTTCTTGAGGCCGGCGGGTGGCGCGGCACGGGCAGGCGTGAGAAGGCAGAGAACAGCAGCCAGGAGCAAGGTGGCACAGGCGAGGGGGGTGATGTTGCGCGTCATAAGTGGTTTACATTCTTGGAGGCGTTTCGCCACGGGGCTAAACCCCCGTGCTTCGGTAGAGCAACTCCTGGCCTTTTACTCCGCTACGGAGCGCAGCGACTAGGAGGCGCCAGTCCGCAGAGGCGGGACATTAGCCCACCATCACTCAGAAACGTTCCAGGCCGCCGGAAAGAAGTGCTGCTTGAACTTCATGGTCGCGTAGCGGTCCGTCATGCCCGCGATGAAGTCGGTCACGCGCCGGGCGCGGTCCTCGACGGACAGGCCCTCGAAGGTGCCGGGGGCGAAGTCCTCCATCGGCAGGAGCATCTGCGAGGACCCCATGTAGAGCCGGAACAGCTCTTTGAGCATGAACTGGGCCTTGTGCAGCTCGACATTGCCGCGCGTATCCATCGTGTAGACGTTGGCGTACATGTAGTCTTTAAGCTTGTTGGTAGCGGCCAGCACCTCGCCGGTCATCCTGACCTCGGGTTGACCGAAGCTGCTTTCCAGCACGTTCATCACCATGGTCCCGATGCGCTTGGAGTGCGATCGCCCCAGCACGTCCAGGGTATCCTGGGGCAGATCGTCGGGGTTCAGGACGCCCGCCCGGACGCTGTCGTCAATGTCGTGGTTGATATAGGCGATGCGGTCGGCGATGCGGACGCACATGCCTTCCAGGGAAGTCGGCAGGTTTGTCCCCTCGACGATGCCCAAATCCTTGCTGCCCTTGGAGTGGCCTAAAATACCGTCACGGACCTCCCAGGTGAGGTTCAGGCCCCGTCCGTGCTTTTCTAATACGTCCACGATGCGGAGGCTCTGGTCGTAGTGCTTGAACTCTGCGCTGGGGACGTACTCGCGCAGGACCTGGCCCAGGGCCTCCTCGCCGCCGTGGCCGAAGGGGGTATGCCCAGGTCATGGGCCAATGTGATGGCCTCGGTCAAGTCTTCGTTGAGGCGCAGGGCGCGGGCCAGCGTCCGCGCGATCTGGGCGACTTCGAGGGTGTGGGTGAGGCGCGTCCGATAGTGATCTTCTTCGGGGTCAATAAAAACCTGCGTCTTGTGCTTCAGCCGCCGGAAGGCTTTGGAGTGCAGAATCCGGTCCCGGTCGCGCTGGAACTCGGTGCGGATTGGGTCCAGCTCTTCCTGCTTTTCCCGCCCGCGCGTATTGGCCGACAGGACGGCATAGGGCGCGAGCGTCTGGGCTTCGAGCGCTTCCTGATGCTCCCGGAACTGTGTGGGCGCAAGGTTATCCTGGATCATGGCTCATTGTACCCGCAAAGAAGCAACAGCGGCGTTTCGGGTATAATAAAGTCATGACGACCCTAGCTTCCCCCACCCCACTGCGCGTCCCCGCCGAGATTGACGACGCTGTCAACGCGGCGATCTTGGCCGTCTCGGAAGACACCATTCAGGGCTTCACGCCTGATCCGTTCGGCGAGATCGCCGCCCGCTCCGAGGTCCCCCTTTCGGTCGTGATCGAGCGCATCCAGGCTATGCTGCGGGCGGGGACGATCCGCCGGGTCCGGCAGACTTTAATGGCGACGAACCTGGCGCAAGGCTCGCTGATCGCCTGGCAGGTGCCAGCCGACAGGCTAGACACGGCTTTTTCCTATCTATTCGACCAGGACCCATTCTCGGGCCACGTCGTCATCCGCTCGGCGGACGCGGCGACGCCCGGCTCGCAGTACCGGCTGTGGACGACGTTAAAGGTCCCGCAGGGCTACTCGCTGGTCAAGCACGCGGACTTCCTGGCCGCGCACATCGGGGCGGACAGCTACCGCCTGATGCCCGCGAACCGGTTGTTCGCTTTGGGCGTCGGCCACATCCGCCGCAAGGGGCTTGCCATCGGCAGCAAGGCGGACGTGCCCGCCGAGGTGCTTGACACGCAGATCGTCCAGCTTTCGGATCTGGACTGGCAGGTGCTGACGGCCTTGAAGCGGGAATTCGAGCCGGAAGAGATCCTCCAGGACCTGTGGCGGGCGCGGGCGGCCGAGGCCGACGTTGACATGGACACGTTCTTGACCGTCGCCGCTTCGCTGCACGACCGGGGCGTCATCGGTCGCTTCTCGACGTTCCTGGAACACGTCAAGCCCTCGGCGGGCGACCAGCGCGTGACCCGTTACAACGCCCTGTTCCACTGGGCGGTCCCTCGCGGCCGGGAGATCGAGGCGGGGCGGGAAGTGGGCCGGTTCCATATCATGACGCACGCCTACTGGCGCGAGGGCGGTCCGGAGTTCAGAAACGTCAACATCATGGGGGTCGCGCACGGCCTGGACAAGTCGGTCCTGCTGGCGCACAAGGCGGCGATTGACATGCATCTGGAGAGCGTCGGCATCCCGGTGGGCTACACGAACGTCTTCTGGGGCGGGCGCAGCGAGATCAAGCCCTCGGAGATCGCCCCAGACGCTTACCGGGCCTGGTGCCGGAGCGTGGGGGTGGACCCGGAGGCCATGCGGGGGTAGAAGGCACGGGGTAGGCAGTGGGAAGCGGAAAGAGAAGGGCGCGGATAGGAAAAAAGGGCGCGATAAATCGCGCCCCTACGCGGATTGCATTCAGGACGTAGGGGTAGGGCTTGTCCCTACCCTTTCCGGTTTAGCTCTAGCCGGTCAGGAACACGTCCAGCCGGTTGGCGGCCCAGGAGGTGGGGACCGGCTGAGACAGCAGGGCGCCGCCGTGCGCCTCCCATCCAGACCAGTGCGCGCCATCCCAAGCCATGTGGAACAGCCCACGGTCGGTGCCGAGTGCGAAGACGTCCAAGCGGTTCGGCCCCCAGGCGACCACGCCGGGCGTCGAGTTGATGATGCCCCCTCTGTTCTCCCAGGCCGACCAGTTCGCCCCGTCCCACGCCATATGGTACATCGCCTGGTCGGTGCCCTCGACGAACACGTCGAGCCGGTTGGGACCCCAGGAGGCGACGGCGGGCGGCGACGCCAGCACCCCGCCCCGGTCTTCCCAGCCGGACCAGTGTGCCCCGTCCCAGGCCGTGTGATACAGGGCGCGGTCCATGCCCTGAGCGAACACGTCAAGCCGGTTCGGACCCCAGGAGACGACGGCGGGGGCCGAGTTGAGCTGACCCCCGCGCGGCTCCCACGCGGACCAATTGGCGCCGTCCCACGCCATATGGTACATTGCCTGGTCCATCCCGATGGCGAAGACATCGAGCCGGTTCGGCCCCCAGGAGACGACGGAGGGGGCGGAAGCCAATTGGCCCCCGCGCGACTCCCAGGCCGACCAGTGTGACCCGTCCCAGGCCTGGTGCCAGAGGGCGAGGTCCGTTCCTACCACGAACACGTCCAGCCGATTTGGCCCCCAGGAGGCGACGGCGGGCGGCGAAGTCAGCGCGCCCCCTCGGCTCTCCCAGGCCGACCAGTGCGCCCCATCCCAGGCCTGATGCCACAGAGCGCGGTCCGTCCCGGAGACGAAGACGTCGAGCCGGTTCGGTCCCCAGGAGGCGACGGCGGGCGGCGAAGTCAAGATCCCGCTGCGGTTGTCCCACCCGGACCAGTGCGCGCCGTCCCAGGCGACATGCTGGAGGGCATGGCCGACGGCCGGCCCGCCGGAAAGCGGCGGCTCCGTGGAGGCGGGGTGTGCGACGCAGGAGCCGGCGTTGTTCAGGTCGTCGTAGCGGCTGTAGATGCGCTGAACAGTCCAGGTGTTGCGGCCAACGGTGATCGTGTCCGACTGTCCGTTGCAGATGTCCCCGTTCTCGCCGACTCCGCTGCCGGTCCACGCGTTTAACTGCGGGTCCGTCACCATTTCGGCGAACTCGTGGCTGGCGACCTGCGTGAGCCGCTGCTCCTGCGTCGCCGTCAGCTTCAGGGAGCAGGCGGTGTCGCCGCCGGGGCAGGAGGAGTGCAGGCAGGCGTCGGTGAGGCCGGGCATGACGGCGTAATAGAACGGGTGGCCCGCCGCGGTCGTGAAGAAGTCGTGGTAGCCGAAGGCGTCGTCGCCCGTGGCGGCGCACATGACGATCCCGATGTTCGCGTCATTCACTGAGATGCTCTCGTCTAAGTAGATCATGACGAGGTTGTTGGCCGCGCCCGACGGCTCGGGGAGCACGCCCGCGTTGATCTGCTGCTGGAGGACCGCGTGGAGCTGAGTGTCCGACAGGACAAGCGGCACGATGGGGACGAAGGCGGAGCGCACGAAGGCGCCCGCATTGCGCGCCCCCAGTCCCACGCCATACTGACTGAGCAGGTTCATGAAGCTGCTGTTGAGGACGTCTACATGGTACTGGTTGAGGCGGCTCGCCCGTGCCTGATGGGCTGCGTCGCTCCAGAGCGGCCCCCAGAAGCTGGTGAACACCTGCGGGCAGACGATCACCGGGCCGCCGTGGTAGGTGAAGGCGGGGAAGGCGTTCGCCCCGACGTTGGTCGCCTCCGTGAGGTCCGGCGGGAGGGCTGCGGGCTTGGGGGCTGGCCGGAAGCGGAGGGTGCCCGGCCCTGGGATGGGGCTGACACCGCCGCGGCCCAGGCGCGGCCGGAGGGCACTGGGGGCGTCGAGCGGGTTTGCCGCCGTGAGGAAGTCGGGGGGTGCGGTCTCAGGCGCCGCTTTGCTGTCCTGGACATCGAGGGGCTTGGTACTTGCCGATTCTACTTTGGGCATGAGATACTCCTTGAGGTCTCATAGTAGGCAATACTTTCTGCCGAGGCGGGGCGGACGATGCGCCCCGGATGTGGTTTACCTCACTATTATATCAGTGTTGACCTGGCCTGTCAAGCGGGAGCCGCGAGGCTCCCCCTACGATGCCGGACGATGCCGGTCCTCGTCTCACATCGGCTTGAACGAGCGCGGCGGGCAGGTCTCGACGTCTTCATACAAGGGGCCAATAGGACGGTGTCCGCCGGCGCCTTCAGTTTCCCAAGGCGCGGCCCTTGAAGGAGGGCGCAGCAAGCGGCACCCCTACGACATCCGGCAGGTTTCCCTTCAGCCGCGGAGCGGCTTTGCTCGGTTAATAGGCCGGCCTTTCAAGGCCGGTTTTCCTCATGGCCCCATTGGGGGCGGCGGCCAAACGCTTCCCTGCGGCTGCCTCTCAATTAGCTCTGCGGTTTTCTCCTCTGTTGATATCTTTCCATACACATTGACAAGCCCACCACAACCCGCCGCGAGAAAAATCAACCCCATACTTCCCCAACCCCTAATCGAAGACTGGCGCTTTTGGCTATGATGAAGATGCCGAGTCATGCCGGATAAATGCAGGCCGATTGCCAGAGATAGCAACCCGAGAGCGAGCAGAAGAAACGTCGGTGCAATCCTTTTGCCGCTCGGAGGAGAACTCAGGGCTTCTCTGATACTCAAGCTGAGGAGGCTGAGGCCGAGCATGCCCATTCCCATGGGGAGAACCGTTATTAGGATCGCATCGGGCATGATATTTTGACCGCATCACTGCACGGCTTCAATCCGGCACGTTTTCTTGAAGCTCTTTGAGCCACACGGTCGCCTCCGAGTCGGAGGGTGCGCGCCAGTCGCCTCTTGGGGAAAGCGAGCCGCCGGAGCCGACTTTGGGGCCGTTGGGGACGGCGGAGCGCTTGAACTGGCTGGTCTGGAAGAAGCGGAACAGGAACAGGCCGAGCCACTTCTTGATGGTGGCGACGTCATACTCGTTCTTCTTGTCGTCGGGGAACGGGTCGGGCCAGGCGCCTAGGGTCTTGTCGGCCCAGGCGCAGTGGGCGAGGTAGGCGACTTTGGAGGGGCGGAAGCCGTAGCGGGTGGTGTAGTAGACGTTGAAGTCTTGCAGCTCGTAGGGGCCGATCTTCTCCTGGGTGGACTGAAGCAGCGAGGCAGGATCGTCACCAGAATGCGGAACGAGTTCAGGAGAGATCTCGGTGTCCACTATGGCCTGGAGAAGTTCACTGGCGGCGTCGCTGAACTGCTTTGTCGCGATGACCCAGCGCAGGAGGTACTGGATGAGCGTCTTGGGGACCGAGGTGTTGACGTTATAGTGGGACATGTGATCGCCGACGCCATACGTCGCCCACCCCAGGGCCAGCTCGCTCAGGTCGCCCGTGCCGAGAACGATCCCGTTCTGGAAGTTCGCCAGGCGGAACAGGTGCGAGGTGCGCTCGCCGGCCTGGACGTTCTCAAAGGTGATGTCATAAACCGGCTCGCCGTTCTGGGCGAACGGATGGCCGATGTCGCGCAGCATTTGGAGGCAGGAGGGCTTGATGTCTATCTCGTGGGAGGTGATGCCGAGGGCATCCATCAGGCCCAGGGCATTGGACCGGGTGCCGCTGCTGGTGGCGAAGCCGGGCATGGTGTAGCCG